>CAZLRN010000031.1:0-11694 GCA_964561715.1 uncultured Spirochaetales bacterium | reverse complement strand
GAATAGGAATTCAGCTTCGAATAGGAATTCGGCTTTGAATAAATCGGATGATCGATAGAAAGATTACAGACGGGAAACCTGTTCTGGACCTGCATGTTCATGTGGGTCCGGAGTTTCTCAATCGACGCTATAGCGTTGAGAGTCTCGCCCAGGAATGCGCGGAGGCGAATATCGGCTTTGCCGCCAAGAATCACTTTCAGCCAACGACGGCTTGGATCTCGATGCTGGGGGGCAGGTTCGATGTGCCCATGGTCGGTTCCGTTGTCCTGAATCGAGGCGTTGGAGGAATCAATCCCGAAGCCATCAGGGCGGCGCTGTCGGGCTGCAAATCCGATCCGACGAAGCCACAGCTGGACAAGCAGCGATTCATAGTTTGGATGCCTACCATTCACGCCGAAGGTCATCTCTCGCAATACGACCGTAACGATATCAACACGGAATGGGGGTGCGACCCGGAATACCAGGCAACCTATCCCCAGGGTCAGGGATTGACGATTTGGGACAAGAACAACACCGGCACTCTCAGCGCCGATACCCTGGCTGTTCTGGAATCGATAGCTAAAAACGATCTAATCCTCGGAACTGGACACCTGACATCGCCCGAGGTCGAGGTGCTCGTTAAAGAAGCTAGCCTGACAGGCGTGAGGCGCATGGTCATCACGCATCCGCTTTTCAAGGCCACAGACATGTCAGTGGAAAAGCAGGTGGAGCTCGGATCGATCGATGGGGTTTATGTCGAATTGGCCTACGTCAACCTGGACATCGATCACATTCCGCTTGAGGACTATATCGAGGTTATTCGCGCTGTGGGGGTAGAGAATGCTCTCCTGACCTCTGATCTCGGACAGATCGTCAAAGGCACTCTGACCGAAGGCTGGGATCATTACTACGAGCTGTTGAAAGGCGAAGGCATAACAGACGAGGAGTTTGTCAGGATGGCTGTCGTCAATCCCAACAGTCTCGTTTTTGAATCATAAAAGAACCGATGCTGCTGTTTGAACAGCTCGTCTCAGGGCTTGCCATTGGAAGTGTCTACTCCCTCCTGGGCCTGGGCTTCACCATGATCTTTGCCGCCACAAAGCGGATCAATTTCGCTCACGGCGACCTCATGGCCTTTGGTGGGCTTTTGGGTTTTGTCTATCTGCAGCTTTTTCCTGGGTTCCCTCTTCTTGCATTTTTTCTCGGCCCGCTGAGTATAGGTGTAGTTTCCGTTTTGTTGGAAAGAGCGCTGCTTCGACGATTGCAGGAGATGCAACCGCTTAAATTCGTTATCGCCACGATCGGGCTCTCCATCATCATGAAGATCATAATGAAGTTGATCTGGGGTCCTGATGCACTGGCCTATCCGCAGCTGCTGCCGGAAGAGCCGCTCTTGATCCTTGGAGTGCGCGTCACCGCCCAGACTCTGCTTATTTTTTTCGTCTCTCTGACACTTATGATTCTCCTTCAGAGCTTCCTGCTCTTCACTAAACCCGGCCGGTCGCTGAGAGCCCTCTCGATGGATCGCTACGCAGCTAGACTCATGGGGGTGCGCATAGGCCGAAGCATCTCTTTGACCTATTTCCTCTCCGGAGTGTTGGCGGGAATCGCGGGCATGCTGATTGGACCGGTGTTCTTTGTCAGTAGCGGTATGGGCACAATTTTAGGACTCAAGTCATTTGTGGCGGCCGTCATAGGCGGATTGGGGAACGTACCTGGAACAATCGCCGGCGGTCTTCTCTTGGGAATCGCAGAAAACCTCTCTTCCGGGTATGTTTCATCAGCGTTCAAAAACGCCATATCTCTCTCCTTTCTCGTGTTGGTGTTGTTGATTCGTCCCCAGGGCCTGCTCTCCGGATTTCGAAGAAAGGTTTTTCCTCAAAAGAGCCTTCCCAGGAAGCGGGAGGCTCAGTGAACAAACGTTACGTCTTCGCAGGTCTAGGGCTTCTTTTGCCGCTTCTCGTAATCGGCGGGCTGATCCGCAACATCTACTACCTGCACCTCGCCAACCTCATGATAATCTACAGCCTCTTCAGTCTGGGCTTGAATATTCTCACCGGTTACACCGGCATCACATCCTTTGGCCATGCCGGTTTTTTTGCTGTGGGAGCTTACGTTTCGGCCATTTTTGCGACCCGGCTCGGTTTGCCCGTCGTTTTTTCCTTTCTCGTTGCAGCAATCGCCACGGCTCTAGTGGCGTATGTTATAAGCCTGCCGGTGATTCGCATATCCGGGATCTACCTGGCAATGGTGACTTTGGGATTTGCCGAGTTCATACGGTTGCTGGCAATCAATTGGGAGCCTGTTACGGGCGGACCTCTGGGCATCTCGCGGATTCCTCCGATCAGCTTGTTCGGAGCAGCCTTAAGGCACGAGCGTTCCCTCTTTTTCTTTCTCTACCCGTTTTTATTGATCTGCACTATTGTTTTCGTGCGACTTGTCCGATCCCGCTACGGCCGCTCGCTCAAAGCCATTAAAGATTCCGAGAGTGCCGCAGAATCCGTCGGCATTCCCTGCGCTCGGAACAAGATGCTTTCGTTTTTCTTCAGCGGGCTCTACTCCGGTCTGGCGGGAGGCCTCTACGCCCATTTCGACAGGTTCATCGCTCCAGATACGTTCGGCTTCGATCTTTCGATTCTGGTGCTTTGCATGGTTGTGGTCGGCGGCATGGGAAGCGTCGCCGGAAGCATCCTGGGGGCCGTGGTTCTCGTCGTTCTGCTCGAGCTTTTTCAGCCTTTGGGGGATTACAGGCTCATCGTCTATGGCGCTTTAATCATGGTCATGATAACCTACTTTCCGAATGGGCTTGTCGGTATCTTCAGCTCATTATCTGACAGATTATCTGGCAGATTCATAAATAGATCGAATTCACAGGAGGCAAAACCTTGAAATTAGCCGTTGCCGTAGCCAGCAGTGATGCTCCTCCATCTGCTTTCGTAGTGTGGAGAGGATTCGAAGAATCATTCAGAAAGGCCGCCGATTTCGGCTACCATGGTGTGGAGCTCGCCCTAAAAACTGCCGAGGATGTCAATCCTTCGGATTTGGAGAAATGGCTATCCAGGCATGATCTGGAGGTAAGCTGCATCAGCACGGGGCAGGTCTTCGCCGTGTTGGATCTCTACTTTACCCATCCGGATGAAGATCGCCGCAAAGAGCTGATTCGCGTTTTTACAGGACTCATCGAGCTGGCAGGAGATTTTGGCAAGATGGTGAACGTGGGCCGTTCTCGTGGATACTATTCCGATAAGCAGAGCAACGATGAGGTCGAGAGGCTCTTTATCGACACGACCGAGCGGCTCTGCGATGTGGCGGAGCGCGCTGGTGTCACCATCATCATCGAGCCGGTCAACCGCTACGAGATCAACTTTGTGAACTCGCTGGACGAAGGCGCGGAGCTGCTCTCGCGAATCAACCGTTCCAACCTTGGCTTGATGCCGGATGTCTTTCATATGAACATCGAAGACGCTCACATAGGCGAGAGCCTCACACGCCACGGCAAGTACGTGAAATACATCCACTTCGCCGATTCCAATAGATGGGCGCCAGGGCAGGGTCACTTGGATTTCGATGATGTTTTCAGCGGGCTCAAAGGAGCAGGATTCGATGGATGGTCCTCAATCGAGATCCTTCCGAAACCCGATCCCGACACGGCGGCCAAACAGGCGGCGGAGTATATCTTACCGCGAATCAAGGAGTACAACGCCTCCTAGGGAGGAAAGGTTCCAAGTCTGAGCGAAGGTGTGGGCGTGCATCCGTAACATCAAAGCCGGCCAGGCATTCATGTTCTAGGGTGGCGTGCGCCTGCATCACCTCAATTGGAACGAGGAGTAGGAGGTAGTGCAGATGCAGCAAATGCAGTTTGGGAAAAGTCCCGTTGAAAGAAAGGTTCCCGTAATCCCGCCAAAGGATCAGCGTATCAGGTTGCTGATCGACACGGACGCCAAGAACGAGATCGACGACCAGTACGCCATCAGTCTGGCCATACTCTCGCCCGAGAGGTTCGAGATTGAGGGATTCGTAGGCTCCAATTTCGACAACCAGAGAGGCGGACCAGACTCAGTTGAGAAATCGGTAAAGGAGATCGAGCTGGTGCTCGAAAAGGCCGGAATGTCGGGCAAGTGGCCGGTGAAGAGAGGATCCGATCCGATGCAGTATCAGTTCAAACCATCGGAGTCCGAAGGAGTGGATTTTATTATCGAGCGAGCCATGGCCGGAACCTCAGACGATCCTCTTTGGGTCGTAGGGTTAGGCTCTTCCACCGACATGGCATCGGCGCTGCTCAAGGCGCCGGAGATCATCGATAGGGTCGTCGTGTTCTGGCACTTCCGCACCCGATGGCCCGAGAAGTGCTATAATTTCAACGTGTTCGGAGACGTGCGGGCGGCTCGTTTGCTCTTTCATTCTCCAGCGTCCTTTGTCCTTTTTGATACCGGCACATACCTCAGAACCCCGGTCGAAGAGACCGAGGAGCGGCTCAAGCCCTGCGGCGAGCTCGGCGCATACCTGCACGAGTACCGATTTACGAGTCCTAGCTTCAGCAGCCTGACCAAAGGATTCTTCGATTTGGGTGATATTGCCGCCCTGCTCGACCCCGGATTGGCCAGCTGGGAGATAACCGAGTGCCCTGAGGTGGATTGGGATCTCGACTATATATTCAGCGGTAAGCTGGGATCCATATTGCGGTGTTACCACGTGGACCGGGACCGCACCTTCGAGCTTCTCTTCGGCAAGATGCGAGACGCCTTCGGTGGCCGATAGTTGGTTATTATATGAAAGAGTTTGGACAGGTTTTTAGGATCGTACTTCGACGTTGGAAGGAGATCATCCTGTGGACTATGCGTTGAGAAAGAATGAAGAGGCGGAAAGAGCTAAAGTCGTAGAAGAGTGGGGCAGCCTGAACTGGCTCGCCGGCAACAAAATCGGAAACGCTTCCGGCGTGACCATCGGCAGAGTCACCATTAAAAGGGGCATGTCCAATCCCCGGCACTCTCACTCCAACTGCGAGGAGGTGCTTTACCTGCTCAGAGGCCGGCTAGAGCACTCGATGGGGGACGAGAGGGTGATTATGGAACCCGGTGATACACTCGTGGTCGAAGCGAACGTACCTCATGACGCTGTGAGCATTGGAGAGAGCGATGCGGATATGATCGTGGCCTATTCCTCCGGCGACCGGGATTTCGTAGCAGAATGATAGTCCGCTGGGGTATTCTCAGAACGGGGCGCATAGCCCACACCTTTGCGAAAGCTGTCAAGGAATCGAGATCCGGCAAGCTCGCGGCAGCGGCGAGCCGCACGCGGGAGTCAGCGGATCTCTTTGGCCGTGAATTCGGATTGAATCGGCTATACGAGGGATACGACAGGCTGCTCGATGACCCGGAGATCGATGCTGTCTACATCTCGCTGCCCAACCACCTCCACGCCCGCTGGACGGTTCGGTGTGCGCAGGCCGGTAAGCACATTCTCTGTGAGAAGCCCCTCGCCGTCAATTACGCTGAAGCTATGACCGCCGTCGAAGCGGCTCGAAGCAACGATGTCTTTCTTATGGAAGCCTTCATGTACCGTTGTCATCCGCAGACGGCCAAACTGGTCGAGCTAGTTGCAGCTGGGGAGATCGGCGAAGTACGGCACATTGAAACCCATTTCGGTTACAACATGGGCGGACCCGGCGAGGATATTCGCCAGCAGAGTGTAGCCGGCGGGGGCGGCATCATGGATGTGGGATGCTACTGCATGTCCATGGCCCGGCTGATCGTTGGGGCCGCTGGGGGTAAGGGTGTCGTCGAGCCGGTTGTCGAGAGTGACGGCTACAGATCGCAAATGCGAATAAAGGCTTTCGCCGCTTTAGGAGCGCATAGCCGCGTCGACGAATGGGCTTCGGCCGTGGTTGGTTTTCCCGGCGACATTTTGGCAACTCTTACCTGTGGTCTCCAGGTACGGATCGATCCGGCTTTGAAGATATGGGGCTCGGCGGGCCATATTGAAGTGCCCAATCCCTGGTTTCCGGGTGACACGAGATTCGGAGGCGAGGAGGGGTGCCGAATACTCGTTTTCAGGGACAGCGACGAAGATCCGGAAGAGCTAGTGGTAGGCGGAGGCAGTTCCCTCTATGCGATCGAGGTGGACACTGTCGCACGCCACATAGAAGACCGCCAGGCGCCCTCTCCATGCATGAGCTGGTCTGATAGCCTGGGCAACATGAAAGCGCTGGACGCCTGGCGTAAAGAGATCGGCCTGATCTTCGATTGTGAAAATGCAGCCGCTCTGACGGTGCCCACATCCGGACGTTCCCTATCTCGCGTTTCGGATCACAACATGCGCTACGGCAACCTAGAGGGGGTGGACAAACCGATCTCGCGCCTCGTAATGGGAACGATGATTTTCAAGCCCGGAGAGTTGCCTCTAGCCTGTTCCCTGCTCGACTATTTCTATGAGAAAGGCGGTAATTGCCTGGATACGGCCCACGTCTACAACTGCGAAGCGACCGTGGGGCAGTGGATCGGTTTGCGCGGCGTTCGCGAAGACCTGGTCGTGATCGGGAAGGGTGCTCGGGACGAGGCCGGAACGCCGGAGGGACTGACACGCCAGCTCGAAGAGACGCTTCTGAAGATGCGCCTCGACTATCTGGATATCTACCTCATGCACACCGATAATCCGGATGTTCCGGTTGGTGAATTCGTCGACTGCCTCAACGACCACAAGCGGGCCGGGCTAATCCGCGCCTTCGGGGGTTCGAACTGGAGCGTCGAACGCCTGGAAGCAGCCAACACCTATGCCGATGCCAACGGGAAGACCGGCTTTGCCGCCAGCAGCCCCAACTTTTCCCTTGCCGTGTGGAACGAGCCCATGTGGCCAGGATGTATCTCTGCTTCGGATCCCCAGTCCCGTCTCTGGTATGCGGGGACCCGGATGCCCCTCTTTGCCTGGAGCAGCCAGGCTACAGGGTTTTTTTCAGGACGGTATACCGCCGAAGACCGCCATGTGCCTTCTCTGGCCCCCATGGTGCGGACCTGGTTCAATGAGGATAACTTCCAGCGACTCTTAAGGTCCAGGGAGCTGGCACGACGCAAGGGAGCAACGGCCACAGAGATCGCGCTGGCCTACGTTCTGCAGCAATCATTTCCCACCTTTGCTCTAGTCGGCCCGCAGTCGATCGGAGAGCTTCGGGCGGCGTTTCCCGCCATGGATATCGAATTGACCCAAGAGGAGCTGCTGTGGTTGAATCTTGAGAGGGATAAACTCGCGGGCGGGTAGGAGGAAGCTCTGTATGAAGAAAGCGGTCATCCTGGGCCGGAGAAAAGCCGGCCTCGTAGAAGTTCCGGATCCGCGGCCCGGAGAGGACTGGGTCGTCGTCAAGGTCCATGCCGCGCCGATGTGCACGGAGTACAAGCGGTTCGAAAGCGGAGAGAGCACCGACAACCTCGGCCACGAAGCCGCCGGTGAGGTGGCCGCCGTAGCGCAACCCGGCCCCATTGAGGTGGGGGATCGGGTCGTGGCAATGCCGCTCGTAGGCTGCGGTGAGTGCGCCCTGTGCGCAAGCGGCAACTACATCCACTGCGAGAACAGCGAAAAACTGCAATCCTACTATGGGGGAGGCGAGGGAAGGGCCACCTACGCTCAGTATCTTTTGAAACCGGCGCGGCTGCTTCCGAAAATTCCTGATGGTGTCAGCTACGAGCTCGCATCCCTTGCCTGCTGCGGCTTGGGGCCTTCCTTCGGAGCTATGCAGAAAATGCAGGTGACCGCATTTGACACGATCCTGATTACCGGAGCCGGTCCCGTGGGATTGGGGGCGGTGATAAACGCCCGCTTTCGCGGCGCCCGCGTCATCGTATCGGAATCGATTCCCTTCCGCGTCGAAAAGGCTCGAGAGCTGGGAGCCGACGAGGTGCTCGACCCCGCTCGCGAGCTTATCCTCCAGTATATTAGGGAATTGACAGGGGGCCGCGGCGTCGATTGTGCGTTGGATTGCTCAGGAAACGTTCGAGCCCAGCGGCTCTGTGTCGATGCGACGCGTCGCTTGGGGCGGGTGGGCTTTATAGGCGAATGCTACGAAGAGCTGGCCCTTCGCATAAGCCCGGATATGATAAGAAAGGGCCTCGCCCTGTTCGGTTCGTGGCACTACAACCTGAGCGATTATAGAAAGGTTATGCAGGTAATTCGGGAAGCCCCCCTCGTCGATCGTCTCATCAGTCATGTCCTGCCGATGAGCCGGATCCAGGAGGCTTTCGAGCTTTCGGCATCACATCAGACGGCAAAGGTCGTACTCAAACCTTGGGAATAGCCTTATGGGAATGCTATTCTTGGATTAGGCAAAGAGGGCAAGCGAGATGTTTAAAAACCTGAGTCCCGGCGCTATTGGGATTCGCGGGATATCCCTGTCCGAAGCCATCGAGCTGGCAAGGCAGACGGGATTCGACGGAATAGACTTCAGCATTCGCGAAGCAGCCGGGCTGGCGGACGAACACGGCATGCAATACGTCCGCGCCCTGTTTGAGGATGCGCGCGTACGTCCCGGGCAGTGGGGGCTGCCCGTTGCCTGGAGCGACGAGGAGCGATGGGCGGCGGATCTCTCCGAGCTTCCGAAGCTGGCAGCCCTCGGCAGAGAGTTGGGTTGCCGCCGCACGGCCACCTGGTGTCCCCCCTGGTCGGATGAACGGGACCACGAGGAAAACTTTGCATGGCACGCAGCCCGCTTTCGCCCCATTGCCGAGGTCCTGCGGAGGCACGACTGTCGATTGGGAATTGAGTTTCTCGGCCCCGAGACGCTGCTCGATGGGCATAGATATGGTTTTATCCGCACCCTCGACGAGATGATGGAGCTGGCGGGAGAGATAGGGACGGGAAATGTCGGCCTTCTCTTGGACGCCTGGCACCTCTACACCTCCGGAGGAGAAGTGGCGGATCTCGAGAGCCTCACGTCTGAGGACATCGTAACGGTCCACATAAACGATGCCCCATCGGGATTCCTAAAAAATGAACAGGTGGATACTGTGCGCTGCCTGCCTCTGGAAACCGGCGTTATCGATCTGCCCGGTTTTATGGCTGCCCTGGCCAGGATCGGTTATGATGGTCCGGTCACAACCGAGCCCTTCAGCGAACGCATCAACACGATCGCGGCTGAGAGTCCCGTGCGAGCTGCCAGAGAGGTGTCAGAAATTATGGACAGACTCTGGGAACTGGCCGGTTTGTCTTGAGGCTATTGTTCTCGAATTTCTCTTATTAGCTCGAAAATCCACGAAGCAAGATCATCTCGATTTTCGAGTGTCACCTCGGTAAGCTCCAGGTCTTCCCGCTCCTTGATCCCGCGGATAAAGTCGTCTCCTCCCAGCGTAATCGTTCCCACAACGATATTGGGAGAATCCAGAGCACGGAGAGCCGCTTCCCGGAACCTTTCCGAAAAACACTCCATCTTGCCGATTTCGTCGAGGATGATGATCATGTCGGACTGCGGTTCGATTGCGGGCACGGCCAAATCTTCGATGTTGTCGATGCCTACGCCGTACCTGCGGATTCTAAACTCGCTTTCGATATCCTGGTGGGCGAGGTATGCCTCTTTTCCATCTAGGGTCTTCATGAGAAATCCGATCCTCCTCACAGCGTCTCTCTCCTCCTCGGTATAGAATCCTTTAGCCGGAGCATCGAGCATGGCGATGAGCTTCTTGATGACCGTGGTTTTGCCGCAGGAAGGGGCGCCGGTTAGGAAGATATTCTTTTTCATTGCAGCCGGTGCTGCTACAATACAGGAAACGGATATGGATACGCAACGGAGGAGCCTTTATGCACAATTCTGATAGGTATGTCATTGGAAGCTACGGTGAGTGGTTGTCCCGGATCATCCCCGACGACCCGCGCCCCCTCTCGTATCGTCATGCCAGCTGGACTGACATCGAAGAGTGGCGGAGAGCTGCCCGCGGTCAAGTTGCCAAGTGCCTGGCTCAGCCAGGCTGCCTGGCTGAGCCAGGCATAGGTGAGCCGCCTGTGGTTCGCAAAGAGAAGCAATACGAGTACGACGATCTGGCTATCGAAGAGCTCTCGTGGAATCTTCCTTACGGTCCGACAACGAAAGCCATCTTTATGAAACCCGCAGGATCTACAGGCGCCCTTCCCGCTGTTTTGGGACTGCACGATCACAGTGGCAACAAATACTTCGGAAAGAGGAAGATCCTTCGCACAGCAGATAACATTCATCCCCTGATGACGAAGCACCAGCGAAAGTACTACGGAGGTGCCGCCTGGGCCAATGAGCTGGCAAGGCGTGGATTCGCTGTGCTCGTGCACGACGTTTTTTCCTTTGGAAGCCGGAGGGTTATTGCATCGGATCTGCCTCCCAAAGTGGTGGAAAGAATGATGCGGCCTCCGGAGATGTTGGGGGAGCTGTCAATAGGGGAGATATCTCGAGATGGGCAAATCACACGCTATGACGTGCCCAAAGATGAGCCCCAGGAGGGCATTCGCCTCTACAACGCCTTTGGCCGGCGGCACGAGGACATCCTCGCAAAATCCCTCTTCTCGGCCGGCCTGACCTGGCCGGGGATCTTTCTTACAGACGACCAGCAGGCTCTGAGTTATTTGAGCTCCCGTAATGACGTCGATTCAGAGAGGATCGGCTGCTGCGGATTATCCGGTGGCGGATTGAGGACGGACTACCTCGCCGGGATGGATGATAGGGTTAGGTGCTCCGTCACCGTAGGATTCATGACTACCTGGCGTGATTTGGCCCTCTACAGCTGCCACACCCACACGTGGATGGTCTATATTCCTCTTCTTGCCGGAGAGATGGATTTTCCGGAGATTCTGGGATTGAGAGCTCCGTTGCCGTCGATGGTACTATATACGGAAGAGGATCCACTCTATACGCTATCTGAGGTGGAAAAAGCCGTCGGGGAGTTGGAGGAGGTGTACGCCAAAGCCGGCGCTCAGGAGGCCTTTCAGGCCAGGGCGTATGGAGGCCCCCACAAGTTCGACAGACCGATGCAGGCACACGCCTTCGCCTGGCTCGAGCGGTGGCTAAAGGCCGACGGTTAGCCCGTAGGTGTTTACGGCGTTGGACCGCATAACCTTCTCTATCACGCCTTCTGAGAGCCCCAGTCCCTCTATCCGCCTGCCCCTGAATTCGAGCTCCGCCATGGTTGCAAAGAAGGAGAGGCTCAGTTTCAACCTACTCGCCAGCTCTTTTACTGCCCTGTTTCGGATTTCGTCGTTTACAAGCGAGAGAGGGCTCATCTCGACGAGATCCGTTCCGAAGATGATGCGGTCCTGATATTTTTGGAAGAAACTCCGGATTTTGTCCTTCTCCTGCAAAGCCAGGTCCAGTATCCGGGCTGATGTGTCCACCACCAGGTTGGGAAATCGCTCCAGCCGATCCGCCACCTCTTCTACGTCGTGCTCCAGGCTCGCAAGATGAGCTCCGACAACCCGCAGATTCGGAAACCGCTCGAGCACGCTATCCCGTGCGAGCATGAGCTGTTTATGGTTGGGGTGGTCCGGCTTGTGATACATGTGCCATTCGGCGTGCTGGCTGTAGTAGCTGTAGTGGGGATTATCCTCGTCGGGAGGCTGCCAGGAGGCGAGTGGATCCGCGATGTGCATCAATGCCGGGCGTCCAGATCGTGCAAGATGGTCGTAGATCGGATCGAAGAGGGGATCGTCGATCATCAGGAAGCTCCCATCCGGCTTTTTTATATCCATCCCGATGTTCTTCCAGAACTTGCAGGC
>CAZLRN010000030.1:0-17820 GCA_964561715.1 uncultured Spirochaetales bacterium | reverse complement strand
AGCAGGTGGTCTTTTACACGAGATCATGAGCTTGTCTGCTACTTGATGACTGCGCCCGTCTAATGCCCCATATCCTTTTTCATTCCTTCGTCGATCCACATGTAGGGTATCAATTCGGCGAAATTGCAGTCATCCTGAATGGTGTACGAGCCATAGTAATTCCTTATCCACGGCCACCAGTAGATCCTTTGGGGTGTGATGGAGACAGGTATGGAAGGAACGTCTCGCATTAAGATATCACCCGCTGCCTTGATTTGCTGGTCCTGCTTGGCGACATCCAGCTCCTTCTCCATCTGTTCGCATAGCTTGTCGAGCTCAGGATTCGAGTACGCCATGTAGTTGAGGTCCACCCCCGTCTTGTGATACATGGTGAACATTCTCGTCGCACTGGCCTCCATGATGTTGTCCCAAAAGGCGCCGGTCCATATCGGTGGATGGCTGTATTTCTTCCTGGTGTGTTCCACCGCATCGGCGGGCTTTATCGTAACCTCGACGCCGATCTTGGCCCACTGGTCCTTTACAAGCGAAGCCAAATCCATGGCCTTTGGCACTGTAGAATCTGTGTGGAAATCCATCTTGAAGCCATTGGGGTAACCAGCTTCGGCCAGCATCTTCTTTGCCAGCTCCGGGTTGTAGTCATACAGGATGCGGATGTCCTGAGGCAGTTTTTCCATCGGGGTGTAGGCGGGATGACCGGGGATGATGGGGTAGTAGTGTATCGGCATTCCGGCTGCAAACCATACATTCTGGTGCTGTTTTAAGTCAGTGCCTATCATCATCGCCCGCCGGACCTTGACATCATTGAAAGGCGGTATGTCACACCTGAGGCCCAGCCTGTTCGAGGTACCACCTGAGATGTTGGCCTTTTTTATTTCAGTAGCTGTCGTGTCCAGTGTATTCCAGTACTCAGCCGGCATATCCACATGGAGGTCGGCTTTTCCCGTTTTAATGGTCGCTAACCGGGTAGCCGGATCGGGAACGATAGGCAATACCACGCGGTCTATAAACGGCAATTGATATTCCTTGCCTTGGAATTTCCACTTCTTCCAGAAATTGGGATTCTTGACGAAGCTCATGTGAGAACCGACCACATACTCTTCGAACATGTATGCGCCGGTGCCACACTGATTTTCCCACTTTGCAGCTCGCCCGGGAACAGCCGCCATTTCGGGCGCGCTTATGACGGAGCGATCCTCGTAACCGAGGAAGTAGAACAGATCGGCGGAATACCTCTTGTCAAAATAGATCTCGAGCGTGTACTTGTCGATGACCTTAACACCTTCTGGGACCAACAGGCCATCGAATCTCCGCTTATAGGCAGATGCGGCGAACTCCTTTATGTCGAGGGCTATGTCTTCGGCTGTGAGTTCCCGCGGTTTCATCCAGGCGCTTTGCTTTTCGGTAGGCGCCCAGTGTATACCCGGCCGCACGTGCCACACCAGCTTTTCAAAGCTTATCTCCCAACCGTTTAGCAAATTACCTTTCTGGTATTTGTCAGGTATCGCTCCGAGAAGTTCAAATGGATAGGTATTGTTGCCTATGGGGCCGACCGTCTCATAATCGCCGATTACAGGCTTCTGCAACAGATGATCGAGCCAGTGAAACGAGCCGCGCTGGGCATCCTTCATATCCGGGCCCGGCGGGTCATCTGTGAAATGCCTGATAAAGGCTGTGAACGTACCACCATACTGTGGTACTCCAGGCGCTGCTTTCTCCTCGGAGGGGGTCACCGCTTCCTTCTTTCCGCCTGCATTGACAGCGGTAACAACCAAGGTGAGGATCAGCACCACTATGAATCCTTTTATTAGTGTTCTTTTTTTCATTTTTGTTATCTCCTCATCCGTTTTTACTTCGGGTCAACGGCCCGAAACCATATCGAGCCCTTCCGAACAACTCGCTTTAGTCGTATCCTGTTCTAGGAATCATCTTTCTTACCTCCTCTGTTTTTTTATTTTTGCTTCGTTATACGCCGAAGCGCCCCACACCCCCCCTGAGCCTCGGATCCAGCAGGTCTCTCACCGCATCTCCAAACATATTGACGCCATAGACAACGATAGCTAAAGCGAGGCCGGGCCATATGCACATCGCTGGTGCCAGCATCATATACTGGCGCCCGCTGCCACTGAGCATGCTTCCCCAGCTCGGATCCGGTGGAGGGATGCCAAAACCGAGAAAGCTCAGGCTGGCCTCGGCCAGAACCATTCCCGGCACCCGTATGCTGAATAGAATGATCAAGGTGGCCGTAACATTCGGCAGGATATGATGGATGAGTATTCTGAAGGTGGAGCAGCCGGCAGCCCTTGCCGCTTCCAAATACGCGTTCTCCCTGATACTGATAACGGCGCCTCTTACGACCCTGGATCCGGGAACACCCCATGTGAACGCCAAAGCAAGAATTATCGACCACCTGCTCGGCCCCATTACGATGACAAGGACCATGGAAATGATCAGAGCTGGCAGGCACATCCAGGTATCGACGGCTCTCTGCACGATCATGTCGACTCTACCGCCCATGTACCCGCACGTAATACCTATAATTCCAGAAACGATCGTACCGAGAGAGGCGGCAGTCAGGCCGACAATCACGGAGATGCGTGCCCCGAAGATGATGCGTGAAAGTATATCTCGACCGAGGTTGTCTGTGCCCAGCCAGTACTGCGCTGACGGCGGGGCCAGGGGAGGTCCCGCATAGGTTTCATTCATGCCATAGGGAGCGACGGAGTCGGCAAAAATGGCGGTGAGAAGCAGAAGGAGGGTTATCACCGCACCGACCGTACCCAATGGCTTCTCTCTTACCAGCCTTATCCCAAAATCGAGAAGGGCATGTCTCTTTTTTTTGCTTGCCGTTTCTGTAACGTCAGCGGCCATTCCCTCACTCCTTATCTGTAATGGACCCTGGGGTCCAGATAGGCATAGGTCAGATCAACTAGGAGATTGATTATCACCAGGGCGGAGGCAAAGATAAGCACGACTCCGCAAACCAGCTGCTTGTCGCGTTCGAGCAGGCCCCCTATGATCAAGCGCCCCATGCCGGGCAGGATAAATATCTGCTCTATGATAACCGTGCCGCCGATCAGAACAGGCACCTGAAGTCCCATCCCGCTGACTACCGGGATGAGTGCATTCTTTAGGGCATGCCTTATGATGACCACCCTCTCCTCCAGCCCCTTTGCCCAGGCCGTTCTGATATAATCCTGTCTCAGCACCTCCAGCACCTGGGTGCGGGTTATCCTCATGCTCGCTCCAGAGGAAGCCATGCCCAAAACCAGGGCTGGCACAACAAACATTCTCAGGTTGCCCAGCGGATCGTCAGCAAAACGGATCAGCATGACAGACGGCATGTAATTCCACCATATCGCGGGAAAGACCATGACCATCGTCCCTATCCAGAAACCGGGGACGGCAAACGCCAGGATCGAAAAGCTACGGCCTACATAATCGGCCACGGTGTCCTGCCGGATCGCTGACAGGATGCCTATAGGCAGGGCTATGAGTTGGGCCAGGACAAAAGCCATGATACCGAGCTCGAGGGTTACAGGCCACGAGATACCCACGAGTTCAACCACGGACACTTTTTGTACAAAAGACTGCCCCAGGTTGCCCTGCAAGACACCGTTGAGTTTGCCCTCCATGTTGGGAACAACTCCCAACCAGCGTCCGTACTGCACGATAAGCGGCGCGTCCAAACCCAGCTTACGTTCGAGCTCTGCTCTGTCGAGTCTTATATCCGGCACCATCTGCATCTGGTCGATGATGTCACCTGGAACGAGCTGCACTACTAAGAATATGATGATACTCACACCGAGCAGGGTGGGAATCATAAGCAGAACTCTTCTGATTATGTAATTGCGCATTTTTTATATTTGCTTTCTCAAAAAGGGCCCTGAATGATTATACCATATCGTTGGCTGCGCCCACAACACAAACAATTCGGCCCATTTCTTAAGTGCATGCCAACTGCTTGCAGAGCAAGCTTGTAGCAATTCCGGCTCAGATCGGTTCCGGCCAATCTTGCTAGAGCAACAAGAAATTGAGCCGGAATTGCATATTTCGTGACACAGAAGTGAAAAAAAGCTCACGAAATCGGCTAATGTGAGAAGGTCCACGCAAGGACACTGTCCCGCCGCTCTCTGCAGGATCAGGGGGAAATTTCCAGCACTGGGCACCAAAGACACGCGCCAAGCCTGGAGTTTTATCGATTTTTTAGGGAAACAGGTATTCTATCTCGGCTTCCAAACCTTCCAGACTTTGCCGACCAGATCCGGACCCGGTTTCAAAACAGGATCACCGGGATGCCAGCCCGAAGGTGTTACCTCTGCTCCCTTTGTCTTTCGCACATGCTGGAAGGCCTGTACCTGGCGAATCGTCTCATCCAGATGTCTTCCTACAGGGGGAGTGAGAACCTCCATAGCCTGAACCACTCCATCCGGGTCGATAATGAAACGCCCCCGAATGTCCACACCTGCGGCTTCGTCGTAAACTCCGTACACCTTGCCCAGATGTCCCGCTCCATCAGAAATCATGGGGAAGGGGATTCCGCCGCCAACCATCTTGGACAGCTCCTCTTCGTCCCAGATTTTGTGGGTAAAGGTGCTGTCAACGCTTACCGAAAATACCTCGCAACCTAATTTTTTTAATTCTTCGTATCGATCAGCGACCGCTGATAATTCGGTCGGTCATACAAAGGTGAAGTCGCCCGGATAAAAACACAGCAGCACCCACTTGCCGAGATTATCCGAGAGCTTCACACTCGTAAACTTTCCCTGGTGATAGGCGGGTGCCTGGAAATCAGGCGCCTTGCCCCCTACTCTTACCTGGACCATGCTTTCCTCCTTGGGCTGATCCTCGGGCTGGAAGCGTTCAGGTTCGGGGGAAGCACCAACGAAACTCCCCGTCGGCCTCGCGCAGCCGACTTGCTCTTCAGCCATCGCCTTCTCCTCTCTATATTGAGAATATTCTCATAAAAACCTGGAATGTCAAGGGATATCATTCTCCCGGATCTGGTAATCAGCTGTTGATCAGCTGTCCGTCTCAGCCTTTCATGCTCAGCTCCGACGCGGCGTGGCTTAAGGTATTTTATCTCTTCGGCGAAACCGCTATACTGCTGGCGCAGTTTATGCAAACGAGCCGGCGGTAAGCAACGCGGCTCACGGACAATCGGTGGAGAGCATTCAGCCATGAAAATCAGCTTTCTTGGAGCCACCCGAAACGTTACCGGATCCAAATATCTCTTGGAAGCCAATAGCAGCCGCTTTCTCGTGGATTGCGGGCTTTTTCAGGAGAGAGATTTCAAAGGCAGAAACTGGGAACCTCTTCCTTTCCCTGCTGACAAATTGGATGCCGTCTTGCTGACCCATGCACACTTGGATCACTGCGGGCTCTTACCCAGGCTCGTACGAGAAGGATTTCACGGACCGGTCTACGCTACCGAAGCCACCAAGGATATTGCTGAAATCGTCTTGCTGGACGCGGCGCGGATACAGGAAGAGGATGCGGCCAACAAGCGCAGAAGGCACGAGAAGGAGCGGAGAAAGGGGCCGTATCCGGAGGTGCCGTTGTATAGTGTGCAGGATGCCGAGAGCTCGATGCCTTTTTTCAGGTCCGTCGACTACTGCAATGCTGTTCAGATCGGTGAGGGAGTGGAGGCCATATTCTACGATGCCGGCCATATCCTCGGATCGGCAATGATACGAATAACAGTGCGGGAGGGAGGCGAGACAAGATCGGTGCTGTTTTCTGGCGACATCGGTCGCTGGAACATGCCCATACTGCGGGATCCGACACTATTCGAAACGGCGGATTACGTAATCATGGAGTCCACCTACGGCGACAGGGAGCACGAGGATCTGAAAGACAAGGAAGAGCTTCTGGCCGAAGCGGTTAATTCTGCGTACAGATCGGGGGGAAACATCATCATTCCCAGCTTTGCTGTGGGGCGAACCCAGGAGATTCTTTTTCACCTCAATGAGCTCCTGATGAAAGACTGCATTCCTCATCTGCTCGTATTCATCGACAGCCCGATGGCCAATCGCGTGACCGGGGTGTTCAGGCGCCACCTTGAGCTCATGGACAGCGAAACTTCAGAGCTGATCGCGAGGGATCACTCGCCATTCGATCTGCCCAATTCGAAAATGGTAAGCAGCGTGGCGGAATCGAAAGCCATCAATCACGTAAGGGGAACGGCCATCATCATAGCCGGATCGGGCATGTGCACGGGTGGGCGCATAAAACATCATCTTGTCCATAACATCTCGCGCCGGGAGAGCGTGATACTCTTTGTCGGCTATCAGGCGGCCGGGACCCTTGGCAGGGAAATCATAGACGGATCGGGGGAGGTTCGCATCCTGGGCCAAAAATTCAACGTAAGGGCTAAAGTTGTCCGGATAAACGGCTTCTCAGCCCATGCCGACAAGAATGAGCTTGCAAGATGGGCTGCCGGATTGAAGCGCCCCCCGCGATGTATTTTCGTCACACACGGAGAGCCAGAAGCAGCGCAAAAGCTGGCAGAGCATCTCAGGCAGTCGCAAAGCGGCGAAGTCGTCGTCCCTGAATATGGCGAAATCCGGCCTCTCGCTTAGCAGCTGCCTTTTTCGGCGCTTGACACCCTTGATCCAGGAGCTGTCCGTGTTCGACTCTATGCAGAGCCTCGGAAGGGAGGAGAATCGGAAATTCGCCCGATAACCCGCGGCAAGAAAGTTATTCACCCGTGCCGGCGTTTATGAAAGAAATGTAACGATCGTGAAAGGACGGTGTAATTCTTGACAGCTACCTTACGAATCGGAGGTACATTGTCATGAAAAGAGTTACCGTTCTGAGTGTCCTTGCCCTTGCGGCTGTTATGGCCGTTGTTGGAGCAGGCCTCATATTCTCTCAGGAAGCTCCTACTCCGGGTGTACTGGTTGCTTCTGTTGTATCCGGCGCTCCGGCGGACAAAGCCGGAATCACGGCGGGCGACCGCATTCTGTCCGTAGACAATCAGGATGTGAGCATGCCGTCCGACCTGGTGCGGGCCGTCCGTTCGCATAAGGCCGGTGACAGCATCGAGTTGCGTATCATGTCTGGAGACGAGGAAAGGACGCTGTCCGTCGTTGCGGAGGATCGCAACGGCCAACCATACATCGGCGTCGCCCTCGCCCCCGCCCTGGCTGACTTACGGCGGGAAAGGGGGAACGAGAGACCGAAAGGCTGGCAGGAGAACTTTACAGGCGCTGTGATTGTCCAGGTCGTGCAGGGAAGCCCCGCTGAAAAGGCAGGTCTGAAGCCCCACGACATGATACTGAGCGTCAACGGCGATGAGATCAAGGGTCAGCAGGCGCTTGGCGATCTGATCGGTAAGCATGCTGCGGGAGACACCGTGACCCTAGCCGTTCGTTCGCCGGGAAAAGAGCAGCGGGAGGTAAACGTCACGTTGGCGGCTAATCCCGAGAAAGCTGACAGCGCCTACCTGGGCGTGCAGTACGTGGCCGTTCCTGCCAATATGCACCGCAATCCTTCGGAGAAGTACAGGCCGCGCAGCGGCTTTCGTGGGTCCGACGCCCTGTAGACCGGTAGATCTTCTGCAGACCTTCTGTGTGGTTGCGGCCTCCGCAGGGCTGGTCGAGGCCGGTCCTGGCAAGAGGCCGCTCCACATTGCTCTTTTAAAGACACATTATGGCAATGCGCAGCTTTGATCCATGATGCGGTTTTTGATAGGATTTAGATGTGCATTTTCATGATGACTCTGGCAGATGATGGGACTCTTTGCATCGGCGAGGATCCTGCTCCATAAATACGGCTACCTTGCCGTGTTTGGCGCCATTTTCCTCGAAGACTTCGGCATCCCTGTCCCAGGAGAAACGCTCCTTATCGCCGCCTCGCTCTCAGCCTCTCAGGGTGATCTTCATATCCTCCCACTGGTTTTCGTTGCATGGGTCGCTGCGGTTATCGGCGATAACATAGGATACGTGATAGGGCGTTATGGAGGACGCCGGTTTATCATGAAGTATGGCCGTTATGTCTTCCTCACGACTGAGCGGATGGGGCATGCAGATGCGTTTTTCCGCAGGCACGGTGACGTGGTTGTTGTCGTGGCAAGGTTTTTCGAAATATTGCGGCAGCTGAATGGCATCGTAGCCGGTGCAGCGAGAATGCCGTGGTGGCGTTTTCTTCTTTTCAACGCCGTCGGGGCGGCGCTGTGGATAGGATTCTGGACCAGCCTCGCATTCTTTGCAGGGCAGCGGGTGCATGAGATTACGGCGCTGTTCAAGCGTTACGAGGTGTTCTTCGTGCTCTTTTTGCTGGGCATTGCCTTTGCCATCGGTTTTATTGTAGTGCGTCGAAAACGGAAAAACAAAATGTTGTAGCGCTCGAAAACCTTATGTGTTGAGTGGCGTGGATAAAAAGGGTGTCATGCCTCCCAATTCGAGGTTTCAAAGTCGTTCGTCCTTTGCCCTGCTTGAACGGAACGAGGTCTCTCAGCGTATCCCAAACGGTGTCCCTTCCTGAATCGACCCTGACAACGGCGAAAAGCACCGACAAAGAAGGAGGGGAGCTGTTCTCTCAACGCTCTTCAGAAGGTTTAGCCCGTAGCGTTTTAGTCTCTCCTGTGCATCGGCTTCCGAGATCCCTTCGATAGCTGTCCCCAAAACAGAGATCAGTTGTTCCGAGGGAATGCTTCGGAATTGTAGCACAGGATTGACTCGGCCAAACGAAAAGAGTCAAAGTCGGTCGCTTGCAGAAAAGGCGCGGATCGAGCCTTCTGCCGCGTTCATCTGGATCTGAAATCCCGGCTCGACGCGCAGAAACTCTTCGGGAATCCACTCGCCGTCCACAAAGCGCTGCAGGATGGCGGGCTTCCCCCGCACCTCTTTGTAGGCGATCTCCCGTCCCAAATCAGCGCTCGTCTTTCGGGCGCAGCTTTTTGTGTATTCTCTGGCCGGTCCGTTCACAGCCTCGCCCAGCTCCGGCCAGGAGATGTAGATAAACCGGTTGTAGTTTTCCATGACTATACGGTTGAGATTGATGCGCTTCTCCTCGTCGATGTCCTGCCCGTAGAAGCTCCGGTACTTCTCTTGGTAATCGGGAGCGCCGGGCAATGGGAATCCGTCGATCCAGCCGCTGGAAAACCAAAAGGTACCTCGATTCTCCTCGAGCAGCTTCTCGTGCAGATTCCGGTCGCCCACAAGGGTGGGTATGCAGTCATGGCAGGTGTGGATGATCATGGAAGTATCGGCAGGCGGCGTGAGGCCAAGGGTGCCGTTTCCGCACAGCCCGTAGTTCAGCAGCACGGAGTTGCAGGATTCCGGCTCCACTCGCGCCAGATGGTCGGCCAGGATACGGTTCAGTTTTTCGGGAAACTCGTGCAGGCCCTGATCGACGAACTCGATGTCGATGCGGTGAAGCGAGCGGGCGGCGCAGAAACGTATCTCCCTGCGCATCACATTGCAGCTGATGATTTTCAATCTCACAGCTTAATCTTCTTAGATAGTAATCTTCTTAGATAGCTATCTTCTGCGATAGTTGCTCGAATTACTCGAAGTCCAACCCCAGTGAGGAGATCTCCTCCTTGACCTCCTGATAGATCTTCTCGAAAGCCGGAAGCGGCCGGTTGTTCACAACATCGTAGAACTCCCTGATGTCCTGGAAGGGAGCCTCCGGCGGTTTCCCCTTTAGTTTTTCTCCTATTTTCACCACCACGTCACCTGCGGACTGCCGGGAAAGATCTGATCGCATAACAGCCTCGGCTAGTTCATAGGCAAAAGCAGCGTCCAACGGAGATTGGCTGGCATTCATTCTGGCTCGTGTTTGGCGTGTGATATGAACGTTGGCGCCGTTTATTGGGATCTGGACGGCTTTGAAGGCAACTTCCAGGAGATGAGTTTTAGTTCCCGGCTGAGATAGTCCACCCGCACCTATGAAAATGATATAGTTGGTATGCCTGTGCAGGGCCTGAGACCAAACTGATGATGCCCAAACTTCGGACATATTTACCGGGACCTCTTTGACAGTCGTGAGCAAAGCGCCAGACCTTATAAAACCCCAGCACGCAATATCACGATAGACAATCCATCCGGTAAGTGTCGCGACGATTCCTTCGATCAGGGCACCGCCAAGACCGCCTGAGAAGCCACCAATGTAGCCTCCCCCGCTGCCGTTGAGCTTGAATCCGCCGTATTCTTCCCATACGATTGCCGCCGTCAGATAGTCCCGCTCCACCTTTATATCCGGTAGGACCGAGAGGAGAACGCCGTCACAGGGTCTCAAGCCGACTTCACGGTCCATGGGCGCGATCATGACCGGCGCTCTTGTGTTAATGGGATAATAGGCGATCGCCAGGCCCGGACGTCCCGCCTTGGCTACGCCCTGCCGCATCCAGCTGGCTTCCCTTTTTGCAGCATAGACTTCCATCGGCATGCCGAAGATTTCTCTTCCGTCTACGGTGGGGAAGTTAATTCCCTCGAGGTAATCAGTCGTTGGAATATAGGCGAAGTCCCTTACGATCAGAGGTGCCAGTTCTTCGGTGAAGGGGGCATGGTGTCCCGGACAGTGATTGAGCTCTTCCTTCTCCTCGATACGACGCTGTTTTAAGACACGGCTGTCTCTGCCTTCGCCAATGGTCACTTCCTTGGGCATACCTTTAATCGTGGCGAGCAGCTCATCCTCGGCGAACTGGATGACTCTTCCGGTTGTAATGCAGTAAACACCAACATCCGTGAGGAACTCTATAGCAGCCCGGAAAGCGTTGTTAGCCATTTCGTCTTCGGTGTTGAAGACAGGTTCATCTTTAGGATAGTAAAGCCCGTATTTCTCCGTCAGTTCGTTCATCTTGCGGAAAAGCCCCATGTTCCAATCGTTTTCGTTCATCTTGGGGCCCTTCTGCATTCGCTCAGCTATATCGAGCAAACTCAGCATGACTTACTCCTTTGGTGTTGATGCCTCTCTACTCACCAAGGCCGGTTAATTTCCTGGCCACTTGAAGAGCCTCGACAGCATCTGTACCGAAGCCGTCGGCTCCGATTTCTTTGGCCCACTCTTCGGTAACGGGACCACCGCCAACGATAACTTTGAAGTTTTTCCTCAAACCGGTTGATTCGAGCTCTTCGATCACCTCACGCTGATAGGGGCGCGTGGTGGTCAACAGGCTGGAGAGAGCTATGATGTCAGCGTTTACCTCTTTGGCGGTCCTGATGATAGCGCTAGCTTTGACATCAACCCCCATGTCGTGAACTTCGAAGCCACCGGACCTGAGCATCATGGATACGATGTTCTTTCCGACCGAATGGAGGTCCGCCTCCACCGTTCCTATGACGACGACCTTTTTTTCCAGTGCCGATTCCTTTGGAATGGCGGACTCGAGAACCTCGCTTGCTGCTATCATTGCGTCTCCGGCCATAACTAAATGGGGGAGAAAACATTCGCCTCTTTCGAATTTCTCGTGCAGGATGTTTGCCGTGTTGCCGATGGCTTCCTTGATGGCCGCCATGGCATCGATCTTGGCGTCGATGATGTGTTGAGCGGCTTTCTTTGCCGCTTCCGAATCGTATTCGAGAATAGCCCGGCTCAATGCCTCCAGGGCTTCCTTCGTTTGATCTTTGCTAGACAAGGTTATTCCTCCTTCTCATTCTTCTTATTCTTCTTATTGTTTTGATTCGCTCAATCGTTTCAAGAAAACTCCAGGCCGAGGGATGAGAGTTTTTGCTTGACGGTGGAGTAGGCCTTTTCCAGCTGCGGCTTGGGGCGATGATAGACAAGATCATAACACTCCTGAATAGGAAAGCCCGGTTCGGGCTGTCTCTCTTTCAAAACCTCCGCAAGCTTGGTGAGAATTCCATTGGCCTCGTTGCGATCCATGCCGGAGGCGATGACAGCATCCGAAATTTCAACCATGAATTCACCATCCAGGGGCGTCTGCCCGGTATTCATCAATGCCCTGCTGTGTCTTGGCGCATAAAGATTGGCGCCGTTGATGGTGGCCTCTATCGTGCGCAGAGCTATCTCGTAGAGATGCGTTTCAGTGCCTGGCCCGGATGTGGGAATAACCCAGGCCATGCAAATGATATTACTGAATCTGTTCAGTGCCTGATTGACCACGGACCTGGCCCAGTTTAAAGGTTGAAGGGGAACGGTAAGCGCACTCACCGTGTGCACGTTTTCGACACCCGTGTAGTTGACATAGGCCCGGTAGCAGAGCATAGCGGTCAGAGGCTTGGCCACGCCTTCGACGATTGCGCCGTCTGGTCCGCCGCAGAATCCCCCGACCATCGAAAAGCTACCGCTTATTCGCCACAATCCGTAGTCCTCGCAGGCTATGGCCGTGGCTAAAAGATCATGCTCTATCTTTTCGTCTGGGAGAACGGAGGTGAGAATACCGTCCCCTCTCCTCAGGCCGTCGGCCTGCACCATCGATGCCATCATGACCGCCGCGCGCGTGGTGATGGGGTAGAATACGATCGCCAAATCCGGCCTTCCCGCTTTTTGTACTCCTTCTCTCATCCAGGATATCTCCCGGGCTGCGGCGTATGCCTCCAGAGGCATGCCCAGGATTTCGCGCCCATCGACCTGAGTGAAGTTGAACCCCTCGAGAAAGTCGGTCCGCGGTATCTGGGCAAAGTTCTTGACGACCAGAGGCGCCAGATCTTCGGTAAAGGGAGAATGATGTCCGGGGCAGAGATTAAGCGGTTCCTTTCCTTCGACTTTCCGCTGCTTCATGACTCGGGTGTCCTGACCCCTGCCGACAATGATTTCTTTCGGGCATTCTCTAATCGCTTCTGAGATCTCCCTCTCCGTGAACTCGATGACCCGCCCTGTAGTGATGCAATAAACGCCGTGCTCGGCGAGCAGGTCAACTCCGGCCCGAAAGGCTCTCTCGGGCAGAGCATCGTCTAGGTTCAGAAACGGCATGCCCGGATCGTAATTAGGAATGTCGTATTTTTTTGTGAGCTCGGTGATCTTGTGGAAGAGGCTCATATTCCAATCGTCTTCATTCAGCTTGCGCCCCTTCTGCGACCTTTCAGCAATATCGAGAAGACTTATCAATTGGCCCCCCTTTTTGCGGCAGATTAACAGATAATCGAGGTGACAGAATGGAATAGACTATCTTTGCCGATACGTTATGCTAAGTCGTATGGCTTGTCAATTGCTCCCGGGGGATCTATTCCCAGCTGATCTTCTCATTCCCTTGGGACGTTGGGACGCGGCAATCAGGAGCCATGAATCGGTGATAGTGTTCACTACTCCTGGCATCAGCTAGAAAAGGAGGCCGCAGGAGCCATGAATCGATGCTTTAGACTATCCTGCCGGGAGGAAGTTGCTTGTTGAGAGTGGTCAGAGCATAATAGAGTGAATCGTTTTTGAGTCCGCTGGCAATTGCAGAATCAATGGACACAATAGAGCAAGGAGGAAAGTCGAGATATGACGAATGAGCGAGAAGAATGGCTGGCATTAACCGTAGAAGAAGCGATTGAGCCTGATCTGCCGATTTGCGATGCACACCACCACATATGGGACCGACCGAACGATAGGTACTTGATTGGTGACCTGATGAATGACCTCGGTTCAGGTCATCGTGTTGTGAAGACTGTGTTCGTTGAATGCCGCGCCATGTACCGAAAGAGCGGTCCTGCGGAGATGCGGCCCGTTGGAGAAACCGAGTTTGTGCAGGGTGTTGCCGAACAGGTCGCGCGTCAACAATCCGGGCAAATCGAGGTTGCTGCCGGGATTGTTGGTCACGCTGACCTCACTTTAGGGTCCAGAGTATCATCGGTCCTCGAGGCCCATATTACCGCCAGCAAGGACAGATTCCGGGGGATCAGGTACATCACCACGTGGATCGAGAATCCTGGCGCCATGCTTTCACCCACAAATGCACCCAAGGGGCTCCTGTTAGCCCCGGAATTTAGAGAAGGTTTTGCCTGTCTGCAAAGGTACGGCCTGAGCTTTGATGCGTGGCTATACTATCCGCAGTTGGCGGACCTGGTCGACCTGGCCAGAGCTTTCCCGGATACTCCCATTATCATGAACCACATCGGAGGTATTCTGGGTATTGGCCCGTATGCGGGCAAGCGCGACGAAGTATTCCGCGACTGGCAGCACGGGATTGCATCGCTGGCGTCCTGCCCCAACGTAACGATGAAACTGGGCGGCCTCGGGATGCCCCGTACCGGTTTTGGATGGCATGAACAAAAAACTCCGCCTACCTCGGCCGAGATAGCAGAAGGCATAGCGCCTTACTTTGAATGGTGTGTTGAGCAGTTTGGTATCGACCGCTGCATGTTCGAGAGCAATTTTCCGGTTGATAAGATCTCCTATTCGTATACGGTCCTGTGGAACGCTTTCAAGCTCTTTACCAGAGATTTTTCGTCTAGCGAGCGCAATGCTCTTTTCCACGATACCGCTGTGAAGGCTTACCGTCTTTAGGCGGGGCCGATAGGCGTGAGTCTATTCAACCATCCTGTGGGGCCTCTTTGAGTATGTTATCGATTTCCTGTAGCTCCGTTTCGTCGAAGCGTATTCCGACAGCGCCCAGATGCTCTTCGACCTGCTGAGGGCTTTTTGCTCCGACGAGCACACAGGAAACCACCTCTTGTCTCAACACCCAGGAAATGGCCAGTTGAATCAGGCTTATGCCCTTGGAATTCGCTAAAATCTGCAGTTTTTCCGCTACTGCCAGATAGCGAGCGAATCTTTCGCCTTGAAACCTTTCGAAGCGGGAGCGTTCATCATCGTCCGCAAACTCGTGACCGGGTTTGTATTTGCCCGTCAACAGCCCTTTCGCCAACGGACTATGCACGAGTATGCCAATTCCATGCTCTTCGCAGAAAGCCATGTCTCTCCCTTCTATTTTCCTATCGAAGAGATTGTATCGGGGCTGGTTGGATTGGAACGCGGCTGTTCTCATAGCCTGCTGCATCTGATCCGCATCAAAATTAGATACGCCGATATATCTCGTCTTGCCTGCTTTTCGAAGCTTTTCCATCGTCTCCATGCTCTCTTCGATAGGGTAATCGGATTTCCAGTTGTGTATCTGATACAGATCGACGTAATCGACATTCAGATTAGAAAGACTCTTTTCGATCGCTGTCTCTATGTCTTTAGAGGAATAGTTCCCGCTCACCTTTGTTGCGAGGAAACAGCGCTCGCGGTAACCTCCCTTAAGTGCCTTGCCTACTATGCTTTCGCTGGTGCGATAGGCCTGGGCCGAGTCTAGAAGTGTTATGCCGCATTCTATTGCCTTTCGAATCGTAACGATTGCGGCTTTTTCCTCCACAGTACCCATGCCACCGCCAATAGGCCACGTGCCGAGCCCGATAGCGGGTACGTCGGGACCACCTTTCCCAAGTTTTCTCTGTTCCATTTGACGGCTCCTCATAATGATTTGCTCACTGGAGTCTCCGGCCGCAATGTATTTTTCTCAAAGCTGGCCGATACCTTCGGTCAGGGCGAGCTTCTGAGCGGCCTGTTTATACATGGACTATTTCGATCCCGTAATTTCGCCGACGAGATCGAAGAAATCCTTCTTGACCGGTGTGTCGATGATCCAATTGGCCGGCACGGTTTGATAGCCGTCCTGTAAGTATAATCCCCATCCTGCATAACTCGATACGGCAGCTAAGCAGTTGTTGTCCGGCTGGTCGAAGGCAAAATGGTCATCTTCGTTGACAACGACGGGCATGGCTCGATAGCTGGGCTGGTCGCGTGTCGCTGCCACCAGCCGCCTCATCATCTCCGGTATACGAATATGGTTTCCATGCAGAAGCACGAAGTCGGAGGCTGCAATGCAAAGATCAGGGGGCACGCCCACAACAAAGCTCGCGCTGACCAGAAGCCTTCGGCCGTTGCGGGTAATGCTTTTTGCCAGATCGATCAGCTCGTGGATGCGGTACGCCCTCAATATATCATGATCATAGTGGACCAGGTCACACTCGTTGGCGATCTCGATGACGACATTGGTGTATCCCTGCTCCAGGATCCACCCGCAGATTCCTTCCACCCCCTTTCGGATCGAAGCTTCGTCTTGCATGCGCTGATCCTGCCCCCAATAGAACAGGTCCAGGATGACGACCATGCCGAGGGCATCCGCCTGCTCGATGATCCTGTTCAGCCTCTCGAGGTAGCCTTTTTTCAGGTCTCCGGATGGCTCGAACGCGGAGTTGTTCCAAAGCTGATGGTAAACAGCGGAATCATCGTAGGTTAGGCCCAGCTTCGCGAGGGTGCCTTCCAGGGAGCTGTGAACGAGCTCTCTCGGAGATCCTCCCTGCAGGCCGACAGTGATCCCCAGTAGGCCGTGTTTCCGCCACTCAGGCATGGCAGCCACGGACTCTGCCGTGTTGCGCCCGGGATCCCATTCGCCCGTGTCCGGATACTTAAAGAGCATCCTGGTAACTTCGTTTTCATCGTCGAAGATGCCCTGGATCATGCGGCTGTTGAGCAAAAGTCCCTCGATCTTCCAGCCTCTGTACTCCCTCCCTTCGCAGGTCGGCTTGCCATTGATGAGCCATCTGTCACCATCGATGGCAATCTCGGTCTGTCGTTTCTGCATGTTGTAACTCCTCGCAAGACCTTTCCGGTATTTTGCAGGTACCATTATAGCGATCACACCGATCTCGTCATCCGCAGATGGTTCCTCGTGAATCCCGTAAAAATCTACTCTTGATTGAGCTCAAAGCGTAAATTTATGTGATTTTTTTTCAACAAAGACGCTTTCTGCGACGCTTCTTGGAATGGTAATGCGACCACCGCCGGGTAAAATCTTCGGTAAGCGGTTGGCGGAAAGGCCAATGCAAAACCATTTGAGGAGAGAGAAAATGACAGATTACGTTCGGAAACAGACAGAATTCGGAACTTGCATGGTCGAGGTACTGCTCGAGAGAGTAAACGAAATCCTAAGAAAAGCTTTCGCGCAAAGCAAGGCGGCCCAGTCCGCTCAGATTGACCAGACACAGATCCACCGCATTCCCGGTAGAAATGCTTTTACGATGAACACCGATGTTGTCGCGAGAAAATATCTGAACTACTTGCGGGAAGATCCAGATAGCTCGTGTATGTGAGAACACCCTCTGGTCAAATCGCACAATCAGGTGTCGCTCGGTGGGATCACGCCTCCCACCGGGCTACGCCTGGCAGCGAAACTGCCTAAGCCTTCCTGGCACACTATGACAATTCTTCCAGCAATTCCCTGGCCTCAATTAAATCCTTCGTTTGGAATCCCTCGGTAAACCAGTCGTATGTCTCCCGAAGAAGGGATATTCCTTCCTCCTTTCTGCCCTGTTTGCTCAGTAAACGGCAAAGGCTTATAGCCGCCCGCAGTTCGAAGGACTTGGCCTTCTGATGCCGGGAAACGTTCAGTGCCTTTCGATAACAATCTTCGACGTCTTTCTCATCCTCTCCTTGCAGGGAGAGCAACTCTCCCTTTATCCGGTAAAGCTCGGACTCCCAACATTGTTCGCTGTTCTTCTGCGCAAGAGCAAGGGCTTCGGTTACTATCTCGAGCCCCTTATTGCTCTTGCCCACCTTTTTGTAAGCCTCGGCCAGATAAGCCAGCTCGAACGTGAGCAGATACCAGGCCCCTGTCGCCCGCAAAGCCGATATCCCGTCATTTAATTGCTCGATTCCCTCATGCAGCTGCCCGAGTCCTACCAGGGCCCAACCCTTTGAGGCGGCACCCCAGGCGACGTACATCGCAAACATCTGCTCGGTGGCTAGCTCGATCGATGACTCCGCCAATTCTTTTGCTCTCAGAGCTTCTCCGCGCTGGCTGTAAATGTAGCCGGCAAAGAAGAGAGCCATTGCCTGGGTGAATGGGTAGGCAAGCTCTTCAGCCTTCGCCAGCGCCAACTCTACCGC
>CAZLRN010000029.1:0-17918 GCA_964561715.1 uncultured Spirochaetales bacterium | reverse complement strand
CCTCCTGTACGCGTCAAATTAATCGTAGTACTCTGCCAATTCTTTGTCAACGATTTTTCCGAGCTGCACTTGCGAGGAGGAAACGACCAAGGTCAAAAACTTGACAAATGCAGAAGGGGCGGCGGATAATTATGATATGCACTCCCTTGTGAATATCCTCGTCGCTATATTCATTCTTTTAGCGCTTGTGATACTCTTTCTTCTCTATCAGAGCGGGCGAGGCAAGGGGTTCAGGCTAAAAGTTGGCGGAAAAAGCAGAAGCGACGCAATCAAGTCTGCCAATCGGAAGTTGGCCCAAAATCCTAAAGACCCGGATGCCTTGCTTGCGCTGGCCTCCCTCTATTACGACGAGGAAGATTTCGAGAAGGCGTTCCGCTATTACAGCATGCTCTCGAATCTGTGCTCCGTAAATCCCGATCTCGATGAGTTCGATATCGCCGTGAAGAAAGCTGTGTCGGCAGTCAAGCTAAAGTACTACGACGACGCCTACAAAGGCCTAGCCTATGCGAAGAGCATGGAAGCCGAAAACTTCGAGGTGAACTACTATCTCGGATATCTCGAGTACCTCCGAAAGCGATACGAAGTCGCAGCCAAACTTCTGTTGACTGCAAAACGCGATCAACCCGATCATGCTCCGTCGACAAAATACCTGGGGATGAGCCTTTTTAAAATCGGTAGATACGATGAGGCAATGCAAGCCCTTAAAAGTGCTATTACATACGAGCCGAATGACAAGGAGGCGCTCTACGCTCTTGGGCAGTGCTATTACGAAATAGGCAACAATGACGGTGCAATTCGCACGTTTACACATTTGAGAGTTGACTCAAAACTGGGTCCCCGTGCCTGCCTCTTCGCTGGGACTATCAATATGAACTCCCACGAATCGGCAAAAGCGATTGAGGATTTCGAGTTGGGGTTACGTCATCCCGATCTCAATATCGCCCTCGAAAACGAGTTGAAGTATCGGCTCGCAATTGCCTACTTTCAGGAGAAGGCTATCGAGAAAGCTATCGCTCTCTTGGGGGAGATTATTCAGGTCAATCCCGACTTCAAGGATGTGAGAAACCTCCGTGAGAAGTATAAAGAGTTGAGTAAAAACAGGTCGCTTCAGACCTATCTCATCTCTACGACGTCGGAGTTCGTCACCCTCTGTCGGAAGATCGTCTCTATATATTTTCCTCACACCAAGACCAAGCTGCAGGACATCTCAATTGTAAAGGAAGAATATGTCGACGCCTTGGCGGAGGTCTTCACGAGCAAGTGGGAGGATGTGGTGCTCTTTCGTTTTATGCGCTCTACCGGGACGGTGGGCGAGCTGGTCATCAGAGAGTTCTATATGCGCTGCAGAGATCTCAAGACAAGGAGGGGTGTCTTCGTCTGTGCCGGCGAGTTTACCGAATCAGCCCGCCAGTATGTCGAGGCGAGACTCATCGAGCTCATAGACAAGGAGGGCCTCTTGCGCCTTTTCGATAGATCTGCCAAATCGCGAGACGACCTGCAGGAGAGAGATCCGGCCGCTTAAGTCCGAAGGCTGTACGGCTCTGCGGTCAGCACGTGATGCAAAGAGCCTTAAAGCTCGACAAAAGGGGTTGATAGAAATCCGATGAAACATGTCGTCGTTTACAGAGAATCCGGGCGTTTTGCCGGCTGGCCCGCCAACTACGGGATCTGGTCCTGGGCAAGCGAGATCGTAACCGGCTATTTCGTCGGCTACGTCGATCCCAAGGCCTATTACCACGCCCGCGACAAGAGCAAACCCTTCGAGACGATCCAGACCCGCAGCACTGACGGAGGCGAAACCTGGCAGAATCAGGCCTTCCCAGGCCGTACGCCGGGGGGGCGGTGTTTTTCGTCTGATGAGCACATGCTCCCCGGCATGGGAGTGGGCGAAGTACTGGACGGAGAAGACGGAGTGCAGCCCTGTGAAGGTGGCGTCGATTTTGCGCATCCTAATTTTGCGTTTCTCTTTGCCAAGACCGGCCTGGCTGCTGGCGTCCGGTCGTTTTTTTACTATTCGCTGGATCGCTGCGAGTCCTGGAGGGGCCCCTTCGATTTTCCTATGTTCGACCAGACGGGAATAGCAGCCAGAACCAGCTACCTCGTCGAAGGCCGAGAGCAGTGTCTCTTTTTTCTTACGGCCAACAAACGTAACGGCCTCGAAGGACGGGTCTTCTGTGCCGAAACGGTCGATGGAGGCAAGTCCTTCCAATTTGTCTCCTGGATCGGGCCGGAGCCCGAGGGTTTCAATATCATGCCCTCCGCCGTGAGGCTAACGGATGAGAAAATCCTGGTCGCTATCCGCAGCCAGGGGGAAAAAAGGGGCGCCGAGTCACCTCCCAGCTGGATCGACCTCTATGTCTCCAACGACCGTGGGCGTTCGTGGCGCCAATTGAACCGCCCCGTGGACGACACGGGGTGGAATGGAAACCCCCCGACACTAACGAAGCTGCTCGATGGAAGGCTGTGCCTCACCTACGGTTACCGCGCCCCTCCCTTCGGGATACGGGCCAGGCTCAGTGAGGACGAAGGAGATACCTGGGGGGACGAGATCACCCTGAAGGAGGATGCCGGTAATCACGATATCGGCTATCCCCGTACCGTGCAGACCCCTGATGGCCGGATCGTCACCGTTTACTACTACAATGAAGAGGCTGAAGGGGAGCGGTACATTGCCGCCACGCTTTGGGATCCGCCGTAGCGGCTGCTGCAACCGCCGTGGCGGCTGCTGCGATTGGGGCGCTTCCCCATCAACTCTGTTGAAGCTCATCAAAACGTGTTACCATGCGTCAACATCCAGCAGATGGAGGGAACGGATGAATGGATATGAGACCATAGCGCAGATTCTCATGATCGAAGGGGTGGAAAGAATCTGTTGTTACCCCAACAATGAGCTTTTAGAAGCGGCCTCTAAAATAGGTATCAAGCCCGTCATGTTTCGGCACGAACGAGGCGCCCTCATGGCGGCCGACGGATTCAGCAGAACGAGCAGTCGAAAGCGCTTCGGCGTCGCGGCAGTCCAGGCAGGTCCCGGAGTAGAGAACTCGATGGGAGGCCTTGCCCAGGCCTTTGCCGATAATATACCAATCCTTCTTCTTCCCGGTTCCTCGAGGCTGGATCAGTTGTCGATTCGGCCGAACTTCTTCGCCCTTCACAGTTATGGGGCAGTTACGAAGCATATAGAGATCATAACAAAGCCTGATCAGGTTTCCAGCGTTATGCGGCGAGCCTTTCACGCCCTGAAAAGCGGACCGGCTGGTCCGGTGATCGTTGAAATGCCTCCTGATGTTTGCTCACGGGAGGTTCCGGATGGCTTTCGGGAGTACAAGTCGCCAAAGGCCGCTAAGACGATTCCTGCTCATGGTGATATCCAAGATGCTGCAAGGGCATTGCTCGAAGCCAATAATCCCGTTATCTGGTCGGGGGGCGGAGTCTTGTACTCCGGAGCTGCCGATGAGCTGCGGGAGCTCTCTGAGCTCTTGCAGATTCCCGTCTACTGCACGCTTCAGGGGAAGTCTTCCTTTGACGAGCGGCATCCGCTGTCCCTGGGAGCCGGCTCAGCAGCCACGACTCTTCCGGCTCGAAGATGGCTAGATGAGTGTGACGTGTTGTTTGCTGTGGGATCGAGTTTGACGGAGACCTTTTTCGCTCAGAAAATTCCAAAAGGGAAGATCATCATTCAAAATACTGACCGGATCGAGGATATCAACAAAGATAAAGCGGTCGATATCGCCTTGCCCGGTGACGCCAGGCTAACTCTGTGTGCCGTCATTGATGAGATAAAAGGGCATGTGGGAGCCGGCGGTCGTCAAAAGGGGTTCGGCAACATGGCCGACGAGATAGCGGCTACCAAAGAGCAGTGGCTCTCTGAGTGGGAACCTCTTTTGGAATCGGACGAAGTCCCCATCAACACCTATCGCGTGATATCAGACATCAACAAGACACTAGACCGAGAAAACAGCATCGTGACCCATGATGCGGGTTCGCCAAGGGATACGATGGTGCCCTTCTATACGGCGACGACGCCATTTAGTTATGTCGGCTGGGGCAAGACGACACACCTAGGATTCGGGCTCCCCCTCATCATTGGTGCCAAACTCGCGCATCCCGAGAAGTTCTGCCTCAACTTCATGGGCGACGGTGCCTTCGGAATGTCCGGTATCGACATAGAGACCTCTGCACGGGCCGGAATCCCCATCACGACCGTTGTGCTGGACAACGGAGGCATGGCCACCTATCCCGGACGATTCCCCTACGCCCGCGAACACTATGGGCTATCCCGGATGGGGGGCGACTACGCTCAGATCGCCGAGGCAATGGGAGCCGTGGGTATCACCGTTGTGCAACCGCGGGAAATCGTGCCGGCCCTCGAAAAAGCGATGAAACTAAACGGTGATGGCCGGACCGTTTTGATCGATGTGCATACAAACTTCGAGCCGCGGAGATCCCGGTTCGATTCGTGAGACATCTGATCCCTGCTCTGACGGCTTCCTCATCATGACGAGCGCCCCATCATGGCGCGATGTGCAATTCCAGCTCAATTTCTTGTTATGCTAGCAGGATTTTCCGAGATCGATCTGAGTCGGAATTGCTACAAGCTTGCTCTGCAAGCAGCTTGCGGAGCAAGTAGTTGGCATGCATGTAAAAAAAAAGAGTCAAATTGTTTGGGTTGTGGGCGGGCCGCGTAGGTCGCAGCCAACGATATGATACGTGAGTATTATTGATAGTCATTACGCTGGGAAATCAGGACGGCAAAGATTATGGAAGCAGACCAAAAGAGACATTTAGAAGAAACCCTCGATCCGGATGATTGGGAATCCATGCGAACCTTGGGTCACCGCATGATGGATGATATGGTGGAACATATGCGCACTGTGAGGGAACGCTACGTATGGAAGCATATTCCGGATGAAATCAAGGAGCAATTCAACAGCCCGCTTCCGGCCGAGCCACAAGCGGCTGCAGACGTGTATGAGGAGTTTCTCCAATGGATAGCTCCGTATCCTGTTGGCAATATACATCCTCGATTCTGGGGGTGGGTTTTGGGAACGGGAACTGTCATGGGAGCCTTCGCCGAGTTCCTGGCTGGTTCTATCAACACCAATACCGGAGGTATCGATCACCACAGCGCCAACTATGTCGAGAAGCAGGTGATCGATTGGTTCAAGGAAATCATGGGCTTTCCCGCTTCTGCAAGCGGCCTCCTGACCAACGGCTGTTCGGCCGCCAATTTAATCGGCCTTGGCGTTGCGCGCAACGCCAAGGCGGAGACTGATTTGCGCAAGACAGGCCTCCGGCAATACGCAGACTCTTCCATGGTTCTCTACGCCTCGTCAGAAATCCATAGTTCCGTTCAAAAGGCGGTGGAGCTTCTGGGGCTGGGAAGTGATGCACTTCGAATGGTCCCGACCAACACCGAATTTCAGATCGATTTGGAGAAATTGAATGAGGCGATCAGAGAAGACAGGAGAAGGGGTCACCGCCCCTTCTGCGTCGTAGGGGCAGCCGGAACCACAAATACCGGAGCCATCGATGATCTTTACGGGCTGGCGCAGATCTGTGAAAAGGAGGACCTGTGGTTTCATGTGGATGGGGCTTTCGGGGCTTGGGCCGTTCTCTCAGACGAACTGAAGGAAATGGTATCCGGTATGGAGCAGGCCGACTCACTGGCCTTCGATCTGCACAAGTGGATGTATATGCCCTATGAGATCGGATGTGTGTTGATACGGAGCGAAGAGGAAAACCGCAGGGCTTTCTCTCTCACACCGGCCTATCTCTCCCATGGGGAGGGGGGAAGGGGTATGACCGGTGGGGATCTTCCGTGGTTTAGTGATTACGGCTATCAGCTATCACGGGGATTCCGCGCCCTTAAGGCTTGGATGACGATCAAGGAACAGGGAATGCGGAAGTTCAGCCGTCTGATCCGGCAGAACATAGAGCAGGCGAGATATCTGGGTATTTTGATCGAAAAGAGGTCGAATCTAGAGTTGGCGACTCCCATAACCCTCAATATTGTCTGCTTCCGTTTTAAAGATTCCGGGATGAACGATGAACAAACGAATCGGATCAACAGACAGATTCTCATCGAGCTGCAGGAGCAGGGTGTGGCTGCTCCCTCCGGAACAGTTATCAACGACCGGTTTTATATTCACGTTGCGAACACCAATCACCGCAGTCGGCGAGAAGATTTCGATTTCCTTGTGGAAGAGGTCGTGAGGATTGGACGGGGCCTGCTTGAATAAGAAACCGTGCACCGGCATTTATCGGTCATTGCATAGAATCAGCAACTTGCACCTAGCGGCCAGGCGAAATCTCGCTCCACGACATCGATTTCCATCTCTTCCGTACGTCTTTCAGTTTGTCTATTACGATCTTTCGGGCCTCTTCACTCTCGTCAAGGGGAGAGTGTTTAACTTGCCTGATGAGCCTAGAGATCCTTCGCAAGACTATCAGCTTGCTCAGGGGATCAATTCCTAGCCGTACCAATCCCTTTTTACGCCAATCGGGAGGTGCGCAACCGGAGTACATGATCGCTTCGACATCCTGATTGCTCCTCTCAAGCAGAAACCGAAATATGGTCTCGGAGAGGAATATGATGAACTTGTAGAGCAACAAAAGGAAGGCAAGGGTGGTCACGATAATCAGTACGAGGTACATGTTTCACCTTCCATAATATACCCTTTGAGGTCTGATGAGCTCCCGCCAAACCTCGTCGCAGGCGTCACGCTCCTCCTGCGAAATTTCGATGTCCATGGCGGCCATGTTTTTTTCGAGCTGCGAAACGGAGGTTGAGCCGCACACAACCGCTGTAATGGCCGGGTTGCTCAATACCCATGCCAGGGCGAACTCGGCCAGATTCCTGTTGTTCTGCCCGGCGATCTTTTTGTACCTATCGACAGCGGCAAAATTGACATCGCTCCAGTAAGGCAAGTTGTACCGGTAACCCTGGTCGGCCAGGCTGAATCGGGCACCCTCGATAGGTCCCTTTTCTCTTTCGTATTTTCCCGAAAGAAATCCGGCTGCCATGGGACTGTAGACGCAGATTCCGACACCCTCTTCGGCGCAGAGCGGTAGCAGCTCGTACTCGATGTCCCGGGCAAGCAGATTGAAAGGCGGTTGGATGCAGTCCCACCTCGCCAGGTTGTGCCTGTCGCTCAACCAGAGGGCCTTGCACAGCTGGAAGGCACGGAAGTTGGAGCAGCCCAGATAGCGTACCTTGCCCTGCCGGACCATATCATCCATGGCCCGCAGGGTCTCTTCCAGGGGTGTATCGTAGTCCGGCATGTGAGCATAGTAGAGATCGAGATAGTCGGTATTCAGCCTCTTGAGGCTTCCCTCGAGCGCCTGCATCAGATGCTTTCTCGAGAGGCCCATGTCGTTGGGGCCTGCCTCTGTGCCTCCAGGCCACGGATGAAAGGACTTCGGGCGGGCCAGGTCGATAGGGCCCGAAACTCTCTGTTCTCCCCATTTCTCACCGAGCTTTCGGAGATGTCCCCCTTTCGAGGCCAGGACCAGCTGATCCCGTTTGCCTTTGATGGCCTTCCCGACGATTCTCTCTGTCGTGCCGTTTACATACATATCCGCCGTGTCGATGAAATTAGCGCCCCCGTCGAGGGCCCTGTCGATGATACGAATCGATGTCTCCTCATCGACTTGGCGTCCCATGGTCATGGTTCCGAGACAGAAGGTGGAAACCTTGAGTCCCGTTCGTCCCATTTTTCTGTATTGCATGGTGTCAGACTACCTTTCTTTTTAAGGATTATCAGCATATCGGCTTACGAATCAAGACCAGGTGCCGCTCCTGGGTCAAAAAGGGAACCTCTACGGGGATGATCGACGCTTCTCCGCAGCCGCTTTTTGCGTCAGAGAGCTCCTTTCTTATCTGCCCCATTCTTCCCTTGTAGGCCAAAATCACACCTCCGGGCCGCGTGATACGCACTAAAAGCCCGAACAGAGGATCCGAGAGCTTTGTCAAGGCTCTGAAAAGGGTAATATCGAATTGCTGTGGTTGCCCATGCATGGCGAATTGCTTGAGATCACCTTCTAGAACCCGGAGGTTTTTCAATCCGAGGAGGGCTGCGGCGTTTCTCAGGAAAGCCGATTTGTTGCTGGATCTCTCGATCAGGAAGAACGAGGACTCCGGCATGAATAAGGCGAGAGGAATGCCCGGAAAGCCCGCCCCTGAACCAACATCGGCGATGCTCTCTCTGCGATCCAGCCTGCGTATCAGCGGAAGAGCAGTCAGGGAATCGAGCAGATGTTTGACAACGAGCTCTTCGCCGCTCGCCTTTACCAGGTTGAACTGCCTGTTCCATTTTTCGATCTCTTCCAGATAGCAAACGGCTTTTGCCTCTGCGTCGGCATAGCCATCAAGGCCTAGCTTTCCGAGTCCTTTTCGAATTAGCCGAACGCAGTGTTGGTCCATCAACCGATCTATTTCGCTCGCCTGGCGTGGAGCATAAGGAGAGAGATATCGGATCGGCGTACTCCGGAGATGCGAGAAGCCTGGCCCAGAGAGAGGGGCTTGATCTCTTTGAGCTTCTCTCTAGCCTCTTTCGAAAGCCCAACGATACTGTCGTAGTCGAGCGTGTCTCCCAGTTTTACCGCTTCCATTTTGTGAAATCGCTCGACCTGCTCTTCCTGCCGCTTGATATACCCTTCATACTTGATGTCCAGCTCCGTCTGTGTCAGCACCTGCCCCTCCCACCGGCTTTTTAGCTGCTCCTCCAGTTCTTCGAGATCGCCCATATGGATCTCCGGCATCTTGAGGATCTTTTCGAAGCTCTTACCGGCGTGGCCCTTGAGCAGCTCCATACGCTCGGCGTCCTCTGCTTTCACTTTTCGCTGCCGAAGAAGCTCCCTTACCTCCTCGAGGCGGCGGATCTTTTCATGCAGCCTTTCCAAAGATTCGGCCGATTGGAGCCCTACATCGTGTCCCAGGGGTAGCAGTCTCAGATCTGCCGTGTCGTGCCTGAGAGCCAGGCGGTGTTCGGCCCGGGAGGTAAAGAGGCGGTAGGGCTCCTCGGTTCCGAGGGTAACGAGGTCGTCGATCAGCACCCCGATGTAAGCTTCTGTCCGAGAGAGGATGATCGGCGGGTCCCCCTGGAGAAAACGGGCTGCGTTGATGCCCGCCATGAGACCCTGAGCTGCGGCCTCCTCGTAGCCGGACGTTCCGTTCGTCTGGCCGGCTATGTAGAGTCCCTCTAGCCGTTTTGCCTGCAGATCGGGGGAGAGCTGCGTGGGATTGAGGTAGTCGTACTCCACCGCATATCCGGGCCTCATGATGACCACGTGCTCCAGGCCGGGGATAGTACGGAGAAAGCGTTCCTGAACCTCCTCGGGAAGGGAGGATGAGACGCCGTTACAGTACATCTCCTGCGTGTTCAGTCCTTCGGGCTCGACAAAGATCTGGTGTCGCGTCCTATCGGGGAACCTCACCACTTTGTCCTCGATGGAGGGACAGTAGCGGGGACCCCTCCCCACGATTTTGCCGCCGTAGAGGGGTGAGGTGTGCATGTTCTCCCGAATGATCCTGTGGGTGTCTTCGGTCGTGAAAGTGATGTGGCACGATATGCTGGGCCTCGAGATCTCCCCGCTGGAAAAGGAGAAGGGCATCGGAATTGCCTCTCCAGGCTGCTCGGCCATCCGATCGAAATCGAGGGAGCTTCGAAGAACCCGGGCCGGCGTACCGGTCTTCAGCCGTCCGACAGTAAATCCATGCCTTCTGAGGTTCGTCCCCAATCCCACCGCGGCTGGCTCGCCCAGTCTTCCGGAGGAGGTCGTGAATTCGCCGATAAAGACCTTGGCCTCCATAAAAGTGCCGGTGGTGAGGACCACCGCTTTGGCCGAGATCTCATGACCTCTTTCGGTGACGACCCCCGCGATTCTCCTGCCATCTCGGCTCATAAGAAGGTCTACCACCGTGTCCTGAAAGAGGGAGAGCTGGCTCTGTGCCTCGAGGGACTTTTTGGCATGAAGCGCGTAGGCCGCCTTGTCGGCCTGGGCCCTGGGTGCCTGGACCGCCGGTCCCTTGCTCCGATTGAGCATCCTGAATTGGATCATCGTGGAGTCGGTGAGCCTGGCTATCTCGCCGCCCAAGGCGTCGATCTCCCTTACGAGATTGCCCTTGGCCAGACCGCCAATAGCCGGATTACAGGAAAGTCGGCCGATGCAATCGAGGTTCTGGGTGATGAGAAGGGTTCTGTGGCTCAGGCGGGCCAAGGCGAGGCAGGCCTCGATGCCAGCGTGGCCTCCCCCTATCACAACCGCATCGTAATCCATTTTTAGCCTACTTGCCGACGCAGAATTTCGAAAACATCTCTCGCAGAATATCCTCGGATACCACCTCGCCGGTTATCTCCCCAAGGCAGTCGATTGCCTCTTTGATGTCCACAGCCAGAACATCCAAGGGCAGGTTCTCGGCGTGACCCTTTTTTAAAGATCGTACGGCATCCAGGCACTTCTCTATGAGATTCTTCTGCCTCAGGGAATCGACGATCGGCTCGCCCGACTCGATGGAGGATCCGCCCAGTATCTTCTCGGCTATCCGATTGTGGAGCTCAGTCAGGCCTTCTCCAGTCTGGCAACTGATGGGAATGCACCCCTGGGGAGCCTTTGCGGACGTCACGTCGACTTTGTTCCACAGCGGTATCACATCGATGCCAAACTCGTAACTCTGCATGAGGGCCTTGTCCGCTTCCTCCAATCCTCTCGTGGCGTCGACTAAAAAAAGAACGAGATCGGCGCTTTTGATGATCCGATCGCTCCTGCGCATGCCTTCCTGTTCCAGGGGATCAAGACTGTCCCTCAAGCCGGCGGTGTCGAAGAGGCGGATGGGAATGCCCTCGATGGAGATGGCTCCTTCGATGTAGTCCCGGGTCGTGCCGTGGATTTCGGAGACGATGGCCCGATCCTCCCTGAGTAAAAGATTGAAGAGGGTTGACTTGCCGGCGTTGGTCCTCCCTGCGATGACCACGCTGATCCCCTCTTGAATGATCTTGCCGGTTCGGTAAGTCGAGAGCAGGCGCTCGAGCTCGTTCTGCACAGAATCGAGCCGATCTCGGTCGATGGGATCTTCATCCAGGTCGTCATCGGGATAATCGATCCAGACTTCCACAGCTGCGCTTATGGAGATTAGGGTCTCCTTGATGCGCTGGATCTTGTGCTCGATGTCGCCGGAAAGGCGGTTGAGTGCCAGCTGACGCGCCCTATCTGTCTTCGATCGGATAATCTCGTTCACAGCCTCCGCCCGGGTCAGGTCCATCTTGCCGTTGAGAAAGGCTCGCTGGGTGAACTCTCCCGGCTCGGCCTGTCTGAATCCCCTGGATAGGAGGGCCTGCAGAATCTCGCGTACAATCACCATGCCGCCGTGGCAGAAAATCTCTGCACAGTCTTCGCCTGTGTAGCTGTGGGGTTTTCGGTAAACGGTTATCAGGACCTCATCGATCCTTCTCCCCTTATCCTCGATGAAGCCGTGCCTGATCGTATAGCCGCTCGATTCGGCGAGGCTGTTCTTCCCGCTGTGGAACACCTCCGAGAGAAGCTCGAGGCAGCCCTCGCCAGAGGTTCTAATGACGCCGATGGCGCTCTCCCCCCACGGAGTTGCCAGCGCTGCGATAGGATCGACGGCTGAAAAAGGCTTCATGTCCCCAAAATAATCGATATGCATTCTGTTTTCAACAGCGAGATTTTTCGGTATCCTGAGTTGGAGGGTTAGCGATGAACGACACCGATCTCAGCGGTATGACCCCCGAAGCGGCTCGGGAATACGTGTTGGCCTTTATCAAAAGCCTCAAAGAGACCCAGAGACAGCGCCAAAAGCTCACCGAGGAGCTCAACCATTGGAATATGCGGATCGAGCTGGCCGAACGGGAGGGTCGCCAGGACCTTGCGGAGCAGGCTTCATCCCGCGTCCGGAGCATTCGGGAGGATTTGGACCAGTTGACAAAGGAGGAAGAGGGCCTAAAAGCGAAAGTGGAGGTCCTCAAAGAAAACTTGAGACAGCTTCCCTCCGGATGGCAGCCGAGCGTAGACGCTGAGATGCTATTGGCTCAACTGGAGATGCTACTCGGAGAGCGGGATGAGACGGAGGAGCAGTTACAGCAGATGAAGATACAATCGAGGCTCGAAGAGCTGAAGCGCAAGATGGAGGAGGGGAAAGAATAAAATGAAACGGATGTTGTTTGTCACAATGCTGGTTCTTCTTGCGGTGCTTGGAGCCGCCGACGAATGGATCCAGGGGGCGCATCTTGATCTTATCGCCATTTCCGGGGACAGCCGATTTGTCGCATTCCAGAAAAGCACAGATATTGAGGCCGTCGGAAACGCCGTTCCCGACGAGTGGATCATAATCACTGACACCGACAACCAAGTTAAAGAAAAAATACAGATATCGGAGTTTAAAGTTGTCGAGAGTGAATCCGATGACAAGGAAACCTCTGCACAGATCAAAGAGCACCGAGAGAATACTTACGCCCGCCTGAAAAAAGAAGGATATACCTTTGAGGTGAAACGCCAGTCTCTTCCAAAGGGTCTTCTCGTCGACTACACCGATAAACCCTCCGGTGCCAGTGGTTATGAGTTTCATTTGAAGTTTTTCATCCAGGATGAGGAGACCGGAGTTCGGCTAGACGTAGCAGAATGTGTGGCCGAGCAGAATGAGCCGAAACCAAAGGAGAAGAAAGAGACAGGGTTCTTTGGACCGGGTTGGACTGTGATCACCGACGAAAGCTATTCGACTCCTGATGGCAGGAATTTCGTCGTATTCTATCGGACCCCTTTCATGGGCGAATACGCCCAGGGTAATCGCGGGGCCTTCGTCATAGGCGGGAAAAAGCTTTCAAGCTTTTACAACAGCGTTGGTTTCGCTCACTACAAAAAGAAGCGCTACGATGCAGCGCTCGAGAAGTTCAAAGAATCTTACTTCTACAACCCGCAAAATCCCAAGGCTTGCTACAACATAGCCTGCATGTACGCCCTGTCAGGGGATGCACAGACTGTTAACGAATACCTCGATCGTCTAAAGAGTCTCAACACAGAAGATGCCGCGGCTTTGCTCAAACAGGTTGCGACGGACAGCGATTTCGACTCGGTCCGTCACCTGATCAAGTAGGATCGCCCGAGCTTTAGATGTTGATATTGATAACACCAAAGAGGCGGAGAGCGCTGATAGCCACGGCTACCACTACCACCCATCGAACCTGCTTGGCGCCTCTCTTAACGGCAAAATGCACAGCAATATAGGCGCCGGTCATATTCCCCGCGGCGAGGATAAATCCGTAGAGCCAAACCACTTTTCCGGAGAGGGCGAAGATAAGCAGAGACATGGCCGAAAAGAGGAGCACGATCGTAACCTTCAGAGCGTTGGATCTGACCAGATCGTAGCCCACGGCGAGGGCCAGAGCTGTGAGCAGGAGAAATCCCACCCCTGCCTGAATAAAGCCTCCGTAGATGCCGATCACGAAAAACACGGGAATCCGCAGCCAGAGAGGCAGCTTTTTTGTAGTCTGTTCGACCCACATGGAGGGTTTGACGAAGAGGGTAACGAGAATCAGGATCAGGACTACTCCCAGGATTTTATCGAAGAGAGCCTCGTTGATGTCTACCGCTAAAAAGGCGCCTCCGATCGAACCCACGAGGGCAGGCAGCCCCAATAAAATGCCCTCTTTGAGGTCCAGCTGACCCTTTCTCTGGAATTGGACTGTGGCCATGCCGTTTTGGAGCAGCACGGCTACTCGGTTGGTGGCGTTGGCTACAGGAGATGGAAGCCCCGCAAAGATAAGCGCCGGAATAGTGAGAAGAGATCCTCCTCCCGCCAGGGTGTTGATGAATCCAGCCAGAACTCCGGCTAAGACGAGAAACAGAATGGAATAGATAGTCATCAGATCTTCCGTGTGAAAGGATAGGCCCGATATTAGAGGGGCTCAGGCGAGGTGTCAAGCGATGCCGTAATGTTAACAAAGAGAATGTTTTATGATAAACAAAGGGCATGGAAGCAAAAGTAGTTAAAGCCGCTCTACTCGGAATAACCGTGTGTTTGCTGTTCGGCGGAGTACTGCTGATTTCGGGTTGCGGAGGCATTCCTACACCCCGGGATGACGACGACTGCATGTTTCTGCTCATGTCCGACAATCCCCAGTACCGGTCGAGGGAGCGGTATGATTGGAAGGATATCATTGACTTCGATGGACCTACGCCCTTCTCGATTACAGTTAGCCATCTTCCGAATCAGCTATACATGCTGAGAATCGAGCCTGGGGAGTACAGGATCAAGAGGCGCTATCTCAGATTTCCGGGCGGGATACTACGCGATGTGAACATGGATGAATCATTCATGCTCGAGTCTCATACCATCTATCTCTTTCCAAGAAAAATCATCGACGTGCAGAACGCCCATGGAGAGGCTGTGCCGGGAGACGAAGGGATTGCGGCTGATGATCAGCGATGGGCCTCAGAGACGGTTTCGGACTACCTTGGTTTCAGTGAATGGATCGGTAGCAGTATAGTGGGATTTGGACCCTACGAACCTCGATTCTCCCTCGAGCAGAAGGCTTACGATTTTCATATCGATTCGAATCCCACCGCAGCTGCGGTCTTTATCGATGGCACGGACTGGGGAACCGCACCTGTAACGGCGAAGCTGGAGCCCGGCAAGCACCAGTTGATCCTAAAGAAAGAGGCCTACGCCGATACCAGAACTTTTGTTACGGTCGAAACCGAGGGAGAGGTGGTTGTAGATCTCATATCATTGGAGGGCCGGGCAGCGGCGGGGCCGATCTCAGATCGGATATCACTCCTGCTGGTTCCCTTCATCAATATCGGAAGCAACGAGTATGATAGGTGGAAGACCGTCTTTCCGGACTCCCTGAAGGTCGGACTCACCCAAGACGATCGGATCACGGTCATCGATACTCTCGACACAGCTCAGATATTGGCTGATGCGGAGGCCTCCCTCCGTCCGGACTTCAGGTATGCCGAAGCAAAGGGCATCGATCTGCTGGTCACGGGTCACTACCTGATCAAGGATGAAAAAGTAATGGTCCACGCCGTCCTTTTTGATGTGCGAAGTGAGATGGTCAAGACGTCTGTGAGCTATACTGGACCATCGGGCATTCTGCTCTTCAATTCCATAGATGAGGTGTCTCAGAAGTTTCTCGACGCTGTCGACAAGGAGCTTCCAGAAGTGGGGCGCGAAATCATCGAAGAACGTGAAGGTATCAGGAGCCGTCTCGTCTCTTACGACAAAAAGCTCACTGAGAAACAGATTATCGAGAAACGGCTGGAAAGACGATTTGGCTTCAGTGGAAACTTTATTTGGGGGGCCCTTTTCGATACGATAGACGAGGATCCGTTTTTCGACAACACCATGAGGACTGATGGGCCGCCCCTCGGCCTGGGGCTTTTGGGCGATCTTTGGATCACCGGACCCCTTTCGATTTCCGTTATGTTCAATCCCGTTTACTCCTACTACAGAGGAGAGCAGGGTGCCAGCGCCGAGGGCCCGGCATTCGATTTGCCTCTCTATCTGGGACCACGAATCTCATTTATGAGTGTCCGCAACGATATCTACTTCGGGCTATTAGGGCAACTCCGCTACATCACCGGTGTACATATGACAGACGGTACGGGCACCATTGAGCGGGATTTTGGTCCCTACTGGATCACCGGGATGAGCCTCGACATGGGAGTCAAGATCTACACCTATCAACGCATCAGCAAGGCGTCCACCTTTATCAATTTGGGCATGATAATGGGGACAGCGTTGTGGAGGTTTGATAGCGAATTCTCTGGTGCGGATTTCTTTCCCATGGAGCTTTGGCTCTACATGGGTTACGGGAGCAGATTGTGAGAAAAAGCTTGATCTTTTTGATTCTTGCGTTCCAGTTTGCCGGAAACTGGTTGTTGGCGGATACACTCAGTCTTATCCCACGGCGTGTCTATTTCTCTCAGACATCGAGCGTAGCGGCTATGGATGAGGAGAGACAGGCGCTAACAGGGGCGATTTTGGATTATCTCTACACCTCTATCGCGGCTCTGCAGCCCATCGTTCGTGTTGAGGAGTCCGAGAGAGCGCACTCCAGCGTGCTCGTCGATCTGGCAAGCGAAGGAGAGGCGATCAGAATACGAGTGTCTCTCAGCGAAAACAGGCAGGTTCTAGTGGCGCGAGACTTTCAGCTTTTTACCCTCGATCAGGACCTCAAAGGTTACACAAACTTCATAAATGATACGGCGAGCGTTTTTGCGCCATACCTCGATCTCGTCAAACCAGAGGTAAGAGAAGTCGACTTCTCTGACGAAAAAGCCATGATCGAGGTGGTCGAAGAGACCGATTTCACGGAAAAGCTGAACAAACGATTCGAGATCACTCTCTGGCTAAGCGGCCTGACTCAGGTTTTTCACGAGCCAACAGTGGCTCAATCCGAGCAGATCTCGATCAGACCTTTTACGGTATTTCCCATTTCTATTGATGCGGCATACTACTTCGGCAGAAGCTTCGGCTTGTATCTCTCCTTCTACTCGGACTACAACGATTTCTTTGCCTTCGAGATCATTAGAGACATAGACGACAGGCCCTTGGATAAGGCCGATTCAAAAACCCTTTTTCTCTTGCCGGGGATCGGCATCACATATCGGACCTTAGGTTATTTCTCGGCGCAGTTCAATGTCGGCTTTTACTACGGATGGGCACGGGTGGAGGCTCTGGACGATGTCGGAGGTGTCGCCGATGCCGGAGAGATAGCATGGGTCAACTATTCGTTTTTATCCCTAAACTTCATACTGTGCTGGAATATCCTGCCGGAGGTGGCGGTAAAAACCAAATTCGGCATGAATATGGACCTGGTCCACCTCTTCTTGATGGATTCCATACCCTACGATTTCGACTACAACGGGATATTCTTCAACTTTTTCTCAATCGGGGCTTCTTACCGCTTCTGAAGCCGGCGTTCTCACTAACCCGATTTCTGCTCGTAGAGCATCTCCGACACCCATTCCAATCCCAACTCGGTGAGTTTATGGCGTGTCGGTGCGCCGCTTTCTGTATCCCAGCCCGCCAGATGATAGAAGGTCTCTTTAGCCGCTTCGAACTGATCGGGGTTCTGAGATACGCCCTCGAGAGGTCCGGAATCGAAGGCTTCGAAGAAGCGTGCAGGAAGGGTGTCATCCGCAGCCGTAAAGCCCTCCCGAGCGTTGAAGGCCCGGGCCATGGTCATGGCTCGCTCTGCGGCTTTGAAGATCTCCATAAGTGAGGTGTCCCATCCGCTCACCGCCCTGACGATGTCTACGACCATGTTGGGCAGGTAAGGCAGGAAGAGGCAGACTCCCAACACGTTCTTCGCCAGCTCGTTGTGCATGATGTAGTAAAAGAGGCGGACCTTGGCGTTGTCGAGCTCCTGAGGCATCTGAGGAGTGAGAAGCCCGTAGGGTTTCAATTTGCCCAATCCGTCCTCCGTTGCGAAGAGCGTATCATGGACGTTGTGGCAGTGATCCGCTCCGGTCGGAGAGACGGCGTATCCGAGGCCCAGAGCGAACTTGAGCCTCGGCTCGTGCATCGGGAGAGGCTGATTCTTGACATGAAGAGCGTAGGGTGCGGCCTTTTCGCCCCAAACCTTGATGCAGGCCTGATAGCCTCCGGCCAGCAGATCGCCGATGCCCTCTCTGTCGGAGATCTTTTCGACGAGCTTCACCATGGCTTCGGCGTTGCCGAAGTTGAGCTCCAGGCCGTCGGTGTCGTGTTTCGTGATAATACCTTTTTCGTAGCACTCCATCGCAAAGGAGATCATCATGCCCGTTCCGATTGTGTCCAGGCCGTTGGCGTTGCAGAGCTGATTGGCGGCTGTGATGAGCGGGAGATTGCCCACACCGCAGTTGGAGCACAGGGCTGCGACGCTTTCGTATTCGGGACCGCCGTACTTGGGATCCAC
>CAZLRN010000028.1:0-17929 GCA_964561715.1 uncultured Spirochaetales bacterium | reverse complement strand
CTACACCACGGGATTTCTGGTGACACGAAAAAGCCCTAGTGAGCCAACCACTGTTAGCGGCCTCGCCTCCCACGCCTGGCCCGAGATCTGGCTCGATCGGAAGGGTTGGACATCCTGGGAGGCGACGCCAGCCCTCGATTTCGATAATTATGAGTTCATCGATGATCGATGGCTCTACAATCTGGATATGGATTTCGACGGACTGACGGCAAGACAGATACGGGCCATTCTGGGGGACGTGCAAACCAGAGGAAGGACTCTGAAGCCACAGGGCCTTTTATACGACGCAAAGCTCATCTACTTAAGCATGGCTGTCGTCGTGGCTGCTGCTGTGTTATTGGTTGTTCTGAGGCTGTTCATCAAAAAGAGAAAACATTCTATCCGAGGCGTCAATCGACCTCTTCTGCTCTGGGCCTCGAAATTGATCGTGCTCTATTCAGGCAACAGCCTCCATGCTCCCGAACAAATCGGCTGGATCGAGTGGAGGGACAAGGTGATCGATAAAACTCCTGCCTTTTCCCGCAGCATCAGAAGATCGATCGGCATTCTGCTAAACGCCGTCTATGGAGGCCATCGTGCCAGCTCTAGAGATATTCGCTATACGAATCTCGTTTATCGAAGATTGAAACGCAGCCTGCGTCGATCGGAAATGCACTGAAGAGCAGAGCCGAGAGAGACCTAATGTTGACTTTTGCGGCTTTTTTTGGTTAATTGGCACGAGGTACTTCGTGTGCCCCGCCCACGAAGACTGGCAAAATGTGTGGCCACTTTCGTGCCCCAGTAGCTCAGGTGGATAGAGCAGCGGTTTCCTAAACCGCGGGTCGGATGTTCGAGTCATCTCTGGGGTAACACTTGGCGGTTTCACCGATCTGGACCGATCGGTCCCGATCAGTCTTGATCGGGACCGTCTTTTTTTGCGATGAACCTAAGAGCCATAACAAGGCAATTGGAAAGCCTCGAGGAATCGATCATCTCACACCTCTGTGAGAGAGCTCAACTTCTCTACAACTCCGCAATCTATCTCCCCTACAAAGGTAAGTTTGAACAAGCAGGAGCCTTAAGCCTTCTCGATATGAGAATCCGCGACTGGGAACGAGCGGAGTCTCTCTATGGCCGATTTCTCAGTCCCGAGGAGAGACCCTTTCAGCGAGATCTATCGGAACCACGCTATATAATCCCGAAGGAGCAGTCCGATTGTCATGACGACTGGGTGAACTTAAGCGGGCTCATCAAGAAGGCCTATCTCAAGCTGGTAGCAAAGATATGCCGAAAGGGAGACGATGGGTTGTATGATCTGAGCATGGAGCGGGATATCTCTGCACTCAAGGTAATCTCTCGGCGAATCCATATTGGGGCATTCTACGTAGGAGAGTGCAAGTACAAGCAGGACCCTTCTCTGTTCATCGAGCTGGTATCTGCCAAGGCCAAACAGGCGCTTCTGCAGAACATCACGAGAGGGGAGATAGAGCAAAAAATCCTCGACAGAGTTCGGGAAAAGGCGCGCAGGATGCAGGGAGAGACCGATCCTCACATCCGCACCATCGTCGACCCCGAGGTCATCGAGGGATTCTACAGAGAAACCATCATCCCCCTTACTAAGGAAGGAGAGATCCAGTATATCGTTAACCGGGTCTCAACCGGCGTCGCTGATTCTTGACAGCGCTTTCAGGCGTAGTTACGATGCGCTATCGTCGGGCTATATGTATAAAATGGACCAAATTGTTTGGGTTGCGGGCGGGCCGCGTAGGCGCAGCCAACGATATGATTTCGAAGATCAAGCTTATCAACAATCCCAAGATATTTCTCATCTTTCTCATAATTCTGGCCCTGCCTGCGGCCGGAGTGCTCTTCATCTATATCTTTAATGTCGTATTGGGAGTCATTGCTATTGGAATTGCGCTGTACTTCAATTACCACCTGATCAAATTTGTCATCGGTCATCTGGCCAGTAGGATCGAAACAAGTGAGGCAGGCATCCTGTGCAGAACATCAACCAACGAGACTATCGAGATGGCCTGGGACAAAATCACAGTAGCAGGATGCTACAAGGAGCCGAAATCGGGCGAAAAAATCTTTGTCTATCACGAAGGACAGGACAAGCTTTTGAAGATATCTCGGGACTACAGCAATTTCGACCGGCTCATGCAAGAGATCAGGGCCAAGACACCCTTCCAGGAAATCGAGCTTTCTGATAACGAGACTCTCGAGGAGAGGCTCAAGCAGCTGATTTAGCGGAGAAAAGAATAATCTTCGCCTTTTTAAATTTAAAGTGTGTTATAATTTTGCATGAGCAGCACGGCTTGCTGCAGCCCGGCATGGTGTGGGCGGTCGAGCCCGGCTGAGGCTATATAATCCCGTAGAACGCCGATATCCCTATGCAGTACCGTAAAAAGACATATAAGCGCATTACTATCAGGATCCAGCCTCGGATGGAATTCAAACGGATCCTCGATACACTGGAAGAGATCACGCTACCGGAAATGGGCAGCAGGCAGCAGAATTTGAAATATGCTGTGCTGGAAATGGTCAACAACTCAATCAGGGTGCATCGAGAGCACGAAATCAACAAGCCGATCCACATTACGATTGACCACAGTGCCCCTGCACTGACAATTGAGGTGAAGGATTCCGGGCCTGGATTCGACCCCGAAAGCCTTCCCTACTCCCTGAAAGATGATCCGGAAGAAATAGACGTCAAATCACAAGCTTTTATTGAATATCGAGAGCGAAACAACTATCTTAGATTTGGCATGGGCCTCTATGTAGTTCGAAAAACTTTTCCTGTTTTTGAACTTACCTTCCTCGACGAGGAAGGCCGCTCCATACGGTGGGAGGCTGGAAAGGTAAGTGGCACATCAATCACAGTAGGATTTCAGAAAGACGATTGAGCAGATGGAACATAGGAAAGAGAAAAGATTCATCAGCTACGCCAAAGTGATACTAGTCGGAATGGATAGCCTTGGTTATCTGAGAGATATCAACAGCTTGGGATGTCAGCTCGATTTCATCGAACCCCCTCCTATCAAAGAGGGTGATGAAATCGAAATACGGATCATACCCAACGAAGAGCTGAATCTGCCCCCCCTCCAGCTTACGCTGTCGATCAAATGGATCAAAGAGAATGCCGTCTACTATTCGATCGGAGGCGCTCTTTCAGTGGTGCCGGATGAGTACAGCGAGATCTATCAGGAGCTTTTAACCTATTTTAAGGGATAGCTTCAGCCACTCTACGAGGTACAGAGTTTGATCGAATTCGAAAATATCACTTTTACCTATCCGGAGGATGATCGCATCATCTTCGAAGATCTCTCACTGACTTTACCCAATGGAAGCGTCTCCTTTATCGGCCAAAACGGCACCGGCAAATCAACGCTTATGCTGCTCGGCGGCGGTTTTCTTTTGCCCGATGAGGGAGCGGTCAGGATAGATGGGGTCGACACGAGAGAGCTCAAGGACGAACACGAACGACAGAGATATATCTCTCTGATTTTTCAGAACATGGAGTTCGAAACAGAGGAACCAATCGGCACTCTTCTTAACTTCGTATATGAGAATGGTTATCACGAGGAGAAAAAAGACGATTTCATCCCCCAGCTTGCCGAAGTCTTTGAGCTCGAACATTGCCTAGGGAAAAAGACCCAGGAAATCAGCAAGGGAGAGCTTCAACGAACCATTCTTGCCTTCAGTCTGCTATACGGATCCAAGATCCTCCTGATGGATGAGCCTATCTTTGCCATGGAGGACTACCAAAAAGAAAAATCTATGGATTTTCTCGTTCAATACGCCAAAGATAACGATCTATCGATCTACTACTCGGTTCACGAATTGGATATCTCCCATAAGTACTCCGATCACATACTGCTCTTCTACTACCGTGATGGTAAACTAACGGATATCCAACTCGGTCCTACAGAAGAGATCTTCAACCGAGACAATATTGAGGAAGCCTTTCAGATACCCTATTACATGCTGAAAAAGAGAGAGGCCCTCTACCGCGAACGGCTCACAGGATATCGCCTCAACGACTGATCTTCAGAGCATCACGCCATTTGGATATCTACGAGGTTTGTTTCCGGATCCTTTACCCGCTTCGTCTTGACTTCGTTCAGCACAACAATGCCGAGCTCGACTCTGAAAAGACATCGGGACCCCGGCTCGAGATGCCCGACATACATCTTGTCGTTCTGCACATCATCCACGACTACGTGAATGTGAGGCTCCCCACCTGCCACAGAGCCTTGCAGAGATCCTACCTCGATGGGACCTTCCAGAGTGAAGTACTTTTCCTCCGGCGGCAGAGTTGTTCCACAGATGGAGTGGAGCTTGCAGATGTCCATGGAACCTATACCGGATGTGATCAGCGCAGCGTCGATTCCTTCTTTCTTGAAATACTCTCTGAGCCCTTCGATAATGAGGTCACCCTTTGTAAAAGAGACCATCATGGTCTGGGTGCCTTTGATTTCTGGAATGATCAACATGTCCTTCCCTCCGTTGGTGTGGGCTCAAACCTAACATGAAACAGGGCATTGCTCAATATTCGCAGTAAATTGAACCCGAGTGGCCCGCCGTTGACTAGTGAAATCGATAGACCTATAATTGGTCCCTGATCGAAAGGATTGTGCTATTCCATGAAGGCTATCAGTCAAGAAGAGATAAAGGCGCTCGTAGCAGCTGTCGATTACTCCGAAGCGTTGACTATTACAGCGACTGGAAACGATGTGCTGGATGCATGCCGATACGCCAAGCTCTATGGTTTTAGATCAGTGGCTGTTTTCCCCCACCATCTGGAAAAGGTGGTTAGAGAAGTCGAGGGAAGCGGAACCCTAGCCATGATTGTCGTGGGATTTCCCTGCGGAGGTAATACCATGGAAATAAAGTGCCGCGAAGCAGAGGACGGGCTCAAGCGGGGAGCTACGGATCTGGACATGGTAATGAACCTCGGGGCCTTTAAGTCTGGAGACTACGAGAGGGTGGCCGAAGAGATAAAAAAGGTTCTCGCCGTGGCCGAGCCTTTCGGAGTACCATGCAAAGTAATCGTCGAGGTGGGAGCTCTCACCGAAGAGGAGAAAATCACTGCAGCCAATCTGGTGGCAGACGCTGGTGCCACGTTTATAAAAACCTGCACAGGATTTGGCCCAGGCCGAGCCACCCTTCATGATATCATGCTCTTCAAAGAAACCGTCGGCGATCGAATCGGTATCAAAGCCTCGGGGGGAGTGACGTCCATCGAAGACGGCGTCGCATTCATGCGAGCAGGGGCCGGTGTCGTAGCGATGCGCAAACCTCTAGTTGATCAACTCGAAAGAATTCATTGGGAGCCATCCCAATGATCCTTTTTCACAATTTCTAACCTGCCAGAGAAAATCTGTTCGTTTCATGGAACATGATAAGGAGAAAACCTTGCCGAACCTGAAAGAAAAATTTCACGGATGCATAGCAGCTTCTTGGATCGGTTCCTCAATGGGAGCCGCCGTCGAAGGTTGGTCTCGTGAGAGGATAAAGGACACCTACGGCTTTTTCGATGAGCTCGTTCCCCACAAGTGCTACCAAAAATACACCGATTGGCTCCGCCTTCCCGGAACAACGGAAGATGGAATCGAGAGGCAGAAACTCATAGCCACTGCCATCATCGAGAAGAAGGGACGAATACTGGCTCACGACCTGGTCAAAATCTGGCTCAGAGATCTGGAACCTGAGAGGATGACCTACAAACAGGAGCCATTTGACCGATCCTTGCTGCAGCTTGCCCGCGCCGGTACGCCGCCGGTCGAGTTGGGAAGGCTCTGGCCGTTTCCTGTGGTTATTTCAATGGGTCGTGCATCGCACCCAATCGGTCTCATTAATGCCGGCGATCCCATCTCGGCAGCAGATGACACCTTCGAGGTCGGCAAGGTTTACGCCAATGAAACAACCTTTGCCCTTCGGTGGGCTGCCCTCTACAACGCCTCCGTAGCCGAGGCCTGCAAGCCAAAGGCAACGGTGGAAAGTGTTCTGGCTGTGGCTAAAGAGTTTGTAAGCTATCATGCAGAGGCTGGCGAGCTCTATGCCCTGTACGATACGATCGAGATAGAGGTGAACCGCGCACTAGAGCTGGCGGAAAAGCACACCGATCCGATAAAGATGAGAGATGAGTTCTACCAGTATTACGACTGCACTAACTTCATCAACTACTACATCTCTCAGGCCAATGAGATTATCGCCAAGGGTTTGGCTATCTTTGCCCTAAGCAAGGGGAATCCCAAAGAGGCGATTCTCACAGCGGTTAACTTCGGCCGCGATACCGACTGCCTCGCAGCTGTTGCAGGCGGCCTCGCCGGAGCCCTCAGCGGAAGCGCCGATATGCCGAAGGAGTGGATCGATCAGGTCAACGAGGCCACGCGTCAGGATCCTTATACTAACAATAAACGCACAATCGACGAAACGGCGGATGGTCTGTATGAGGCTTTCCAGGCAAAGCAGAATCGACTTAAAAATTATATTGCCCTAATGGCGGAGTAGCGGTATGAGAAAGACTATCGCTGAAAAAATCTTCGACTCCCATATAGTGGACAATCCTTCGGGGGACATCCATGTGATCAAACTGGATGCCGTATTCTGCCATGAAATCACCACCCCCACAGCTATCGTCGATCTGATCAACCGCGGCAAAGATCGGGTCTTTGATCCCTCCAAAATCAAAGCGGTCATAGACCACGTTTCACCCGCAAAGGACTCTCAGACAGCGGAGCAGGGAAAAATCCTCCGGGATTGGGCCAGGCGACACCAGATAAAGGACTTCTTTGATATCGGCCGAAACGGAGTCTGTCACGCTCTCTTCCCCGAATCCGGATTCGTGCGGCCGGGTTTTGCCCTTATCATGGGCGACTCCCACACCTGCACTCACGGCGCCTTTGGCGCCTTTGCCGCAGGGGTCGGAACCACGGACCTCGAGGTGGGAATACTGAAGGGGGTTTGCGCCTTTCGGTACCCAAAAACAATGCGGATCGTGATCACCGGGAAGCTTGCGCAGGGGGTTTATGCCAAGGATGTCATCCTGTCTGTTATTGGAAGAATCGGCACCGGCGGAGCCACAAACCGGGTTATCGAGTTCGCCGGGCCGGTGGTCGAAGCAATGAGCATGGAATCCCGTATGACTGTGTGTAATATGGCTGTGGAAGCCGGCGGCACCAGCGGAATCTGCCTCCCCGACAGCACCACGGTCGAGTATCTCTGGCAGCACATCAGCACCGATTTTGCCTCAAAAGAGGCGGCCCTCGCTGATTTCAGCCGATACCACTCCGATCCTGATGCCTCGTACGAGGAGATGATTGAGCTGGACGTGAGCGATCTCGAACCAACCGTTACCTACGGCTACAAACCAGATCAGATCCGCCCGGCTCGAGAGATGGAACACATAAAAGTGGATCAGGTCTACATCGGATCATGCACAAACGGCAGATTCGAAGATCTGGAAGTAGCAGCAGCTCTCGTAAAGGGAAAAACCGTTCATCCGGAAGTACGCGGAATTCTGGCGCCAGCCACACCCAAGGTATTCGAGCGGGCGCTCAAAGAGGGCCTCATCGAGACCTTTATGGAGGCGGGATTCTGCGTCACGAATCCCACGTGCGGAGCCTGCCTCGGAATGAGCAACGGTGTTTTAGCTGAAGGGGAGGTGTGCGCTTCGACGACAAACCGCAACTTTTACGGACGTATGGGCAAAGGCGGCATGGTCCACCTCATGAGCCCGGCCACAGCTGCGGCGACAGCCATCAGTGGCCACATCACCGACGCCAGGAGCTTGAGATGAAAATCTTTGGAGGAAAAGCTCTCTTTCTAGACCGATCCGACATCAATACCGACGAGATCATTCCGGCGAAATACCTCACAGAAATTTCAAAAGACGCCATGGGTCCGCACCTCCTTGAGGATCTCAATTTGGAAGGATTCGATCCAGCAAGAGATATAGAGAGAGTCAGCGTTGTCGTATCGCGGGCCAATTTCGGCTGCGGTTCCTCCAGGGAGCACGCTCCCTGGGCGCTCGAGGCCAACGGAATCAATCTTGTCATTGCCCAGAGTTTTGCCCGTATCTTCCGTCAGAATATGTACAACTGCGGCATGATGGTGATCGAGCTGCCCCAAGATACGATCAACCGCCTCTTTGAGAGATATAGGAATCACGAGACGGTTGTAATTCCCGATCTCGAGGCAAGTAAGCTCAAGGTGTCTTCGGAGAAGGACGAAGAGGAGATACCCTTTGTTCTATCCGGTTTCGATCGGTCTTTAGTAGAAGCGGGGGGATGGGTAGAGTTCGCAGACTCTCATTACTGATTTGCGGATTCGAGATTATCGACAGCATCCATATCGTTGGCTGCGCCCACAACCCAAACAATTTGACCCATTTCCCCATGCATGCCAGGCCAGGGTGGCGCACTTGACCCGCGCCGGATAACGGATCACTCCTTTGAGGCTTGCCAGATCTCCCCAGCGCTCCAACTGTTCTGATTCCCCCTCTCCTCACATAATCCGGATAAAGGAGGCGGCCTGTTTCGTGATTCCCCGCTTGCACGAGCTCTCGCCGGCTCAGAGACAGTCCTGGCTTTCAACCGTGCAGGAGATGGCGCAGAAGCGGTTTCCGGCGGACAGATAGAAATTTGATTGAAGGGGCGTGAGAATTTGACAGCGGCCGGGGAGAATAGTAGAGTGTTTGCCACACATGACAAGGACCGATTCACCCACGATCGTCGATGCCCATCAGCACTTCTGGGATCTCGAGCTTGGAAAGCACCCCTGGCTCTGTCAAGAACCGCAGATCCCCTTTAGGTATGGAGACTACAGCGCGATCAAAAAAAGCTATCTGCCCGAGCAGTACCGTCAAGACGCAGCGGGGCAGAATGTCGCCGCCACCGTGTACGTAGAGACGGAATGGGATCCCGAGGACCCGATCGGCGAGCTTCGCTGGGTCGAGAAAATCGCAGAGAAGTACGGCGTTCCCAACGCTATGGTGGCTCAGGCCTGGATGGATCGCGAAGACATCGAGCATCTGCTGGCCATCTACGCTGCCGCTCCTCTTGTGAAGGGGGTCAGACATAAACCACGAACGAAAAAGCGCCCCGACAGAGGAACATCCGATCTATCCGGATCTATGAGTGATCCCCAATGGCGAAAAGGATTCGCCCTGCTGGAAGCGAATGGCCTGTCCTTCGACCTTCAGATCCCTTACTGGCATCTCGAAGAAGCTTCTGATCTGGCAAAGGCCTTTCCATCGACCCGGATCATTCTCAACCATACTGGTCTGCCCTCCGATCGCAGTCCAAAAGGTTTAGAAGCCTGGCGCCGGGGAATGATCCTTCTCTCTGCCCATGACAATGTAGCGCTCAAGATATCGGGGCTCGGGCTACCGGGACGACATTGGAGCATCGAGGACAATGGCCCGCTCATTCGCGAGGCAATCGAAATCTTTGGTGTCGACCGATGCATGTTTGCCAGCAACTATCCCGTGGATGGTCTTGTCGGCGGTTTTGATACGATCTACGACGGATACAGAAAAGCCGTAGCACATTTCTCGCAAAACCAGAAGAACGCGCTTTTCCGGGACAACGCAATGCGTTTCTACCGAATCACTGCAGTTTCGAAGCCACCGGCTTTGCCGACTGTCATGGATATCGGCTGTGCCTTTTAGGCTTCAGAAACTTGCACCTTCGGTGCTTAGGTAAAAGTCACCTGCTTTGCAGGTGGCCTTTTACAGACTCCCAAAAATCAAAGCCCTTTGAAGAGGGATAGACAAGGAATAACAATGCGAAGAGAAAGCGAAGCAGAAGCTAACTTGCGGAACCTGATCCGGGACGAGCGGATGAGGCTATCAGGAAGGACAGCAGATGATATCTGCAGGATGATCAGCCAGGGCGAGCTGGTAACTACGACGGGCCATCTGCTCTTCCACACATCCCCCGAGCAGTTTTCGAACGGGCTCGATTCGATCCTTGAGAGGCTTTCCGGGACGTGGCAGGGGAGCGATTTGCCGGTCAGGACTCACATTCTAGCCTTCCTAGTGAAGCTGTCCATTGATCTCGGAAGCTACCTGCCCACCTGGGTTCTGAAAAACTGTCTGTCTGAGGAAAGCCTCGAGGAAGAGTCTGCGGCGATCCACCAGCTCTTGGAAAAGCTGGAAACTGATTCTCGCGATGCCAGGGACGCTCTCATGGGCAACCTGAGAGCTGACACGCTTGCACGAATCAGGGCCGAGGGGCTCGAGAAGGAGGCAGAGGCCGAAGCAGAGAGACTGCTGGGTACCTCCCTCGTCGGGTACGTGAAAAACGTGACGGCAGAGCTGGCAAAGAGCAATCTGATGGAAGTGGCGCAGGCCCGCCGGAAGGGGAATACCATAACGGAGCTGGGCAACGACTACGCTGTCTTTCTCCAGCACATGATCTGGCTGGGGGGGTCCTTTGTGACAACGAATCCGGTCCTGATCAAAGTCGCCTGGGACACCGATCCGAAGCGGTGGAGCGATCGAGTTGATGCTCTGATCCGTTCCCTCTACAGCACGAAGGAAATCGAGGAGATTCTTCGAGACGGAGGCGGAAAGCTCCGGGAAGCGATAACAGCCGTTAACTCTCTGGTTACCATGAGCGTGGTCGAAGAAAATTGCCGTCTTCTTCGGGATATTTTTCTTCTGACCGACGGCAACGAGGGATACGTCAGTCTCCAGGTCAATCCCAAAAATCACGCTGACGCCGACCTCATGGTGAGGGAGGCCAAAGAGATCTATGCCGATCTGCTAGAACGGTTGAAGGGTGTTCCCAACGTCGTATTCAAACTACCGGCTACTTCCGCCGGCATGCGGGCTGCAGAGATGCTGACCGGCGAGGGCATTGGGGTAACTATCACGGTAAGCTTCGCGGTATTCCAGGCCGTCGAATTCGCCAAAGTGCTCTCCCGCGGCAAGGCTCTCGTCACCTACATCGCTCTGATGAACGGTCGGATGGCCTTTCCGGTCCGGGACGAAATGAAGCGTTTGGGAGTAGATAATGGAGAAGCGGCGGCACGCTGGGCCGGGGTCGAAGTGGCGAGAAAGAGCTACCATCGCCTCTACGATTCAGCTGATCGGGGCGGTCTGGGCATCGATCCGCGCAGGGTCCGCCTTCTGATTGCCTCCCTTCGCATATACGATGACTGGCTGCCGGATATCTCAGAGCTCTGGGGCAGTCCCGTTATCACATTCTTTCCCAACGTTCGCCGTAAGTACGACAGCCACAGCCGCGAGCTCGAAGGCTCGAGCATTTTAAACGAAACACCCTCCGAGGAGATCGAAACGCTGCTGGAGAGTGAGATCTTTCGTCAAGCCTGGTGGCTTCCGGGTGATCCGGATGCCCAGTGCCCAAAAAAGACTTTAACCCTGGCCGAAGCGGATCGGGAGGCGCTGGTGGCCTGGGAGCCCGTGGCCAATACGCTGAACCAGTTCGTTGACTTATACGATCAGATGGGTGAAACGGTAAAAGAGAGAATGGTGCGACTAGCATCAGAGGGGGATTGAGCATGCCAGCTGTGACTTTCGACAAGCTTACGATCGATCCGGTAAAAAATCCGGCTGTTCTGGATACCTGCACATGGGATCCCGAAGGCGCTTGGAAGCAGCTTCTCAGAGTCGAAAAGACCTATTGGAAGGATCTCAATAGTTGTATCGAAAACGGGAAAACACTGCCGGTTCTAGCCGGATTGACACCCCTTGCTGGTTCCATTGTCCGCTATGGAGACACGAGTTTTGTCCTGGCAGAGCTGGCAGACCACCAGCTCGTTTTGCTGTCCATCGGCAAGGTCGCAGAGGCAATGGATAAGCCCGCCCATTCGAAAACCGACGCCGCCGACAGGACGTTGGCCATGTACAGGACGGATTCTCGGACAGTGGATCGATTCTTCCGAAAAGTCTGTCCAGACCGGGGTCCAAGGGCTCTGGAATCGGTCCCGCGCCTGGGCATCGGATGCCGGATGACCACAGCCATTTGGCCGGCGGTCTGGCCTGCTATGAGGGACTGCAACTTTTCGACAAATGCGATTCAAAACTCTCTCAGGGAGCTCAATCTGCTCGAAGATCTACTGGCAGGAAGGCCCCCAAAGATCAACTATCAGTTCAGCTTCGGCAATATGCTCGAAGGCCACACGGGAAGCACATTCGAGGGTCTCTGGCTCACCGGGGTACTCGATTCCCTCAAGAGCGAAACCCGCCCCGTTTTCGGAGCCGATGCCGATCACATCATGGTCAAGAGGGATCCCGGAGGCTTGGAAAGGGCCAAGCACATCATCGATTCGGCTCGCTATTACACCTTCTACACGCTGGATGTCAGTGATATCCTGGATTACGAAGCCCTCTTCAAGGAAACCGCCGCGGCGGCGGAGATGCACATCACCTCTGCCATTGCCAACGAGAGAGAGCGCAGGGATCTGCTAGCCTTCCATTCGGAGAAGCGGCGTTTCGGGGGAGTAGAGTATAGCGCCAACGAAAAAACGGTGGGTCTCCTCGTGGGAAAATACTGGAAGGCTCTGGAGGCTGTTCAGGAGCTCTATTCGCATCTGAAAAACCTCAAGGAAGGAACGCCTTTCGACTTGGAATTGAGTATCGATGAAACTCCAGCCGACGTGAGCACATATCGAAGCCTCACCTCATCGACCGAACTCGTCTTTCTGCTCCTCGAAGCCAATCGAAGAGGTATCCCACTGACCCATATTGCCCCCAACTTCGGTGTGGAGAAGGGTGTCGACTACCGCCAGCCGGACGGCCTGGAAGGTTTGGAATCAAGAATGGCGGAGCTCTGCAGCATTGCAGAGGAGTGGGACGTAATGCTCGACTGCCATTCGGGTGATGATCTCAAGGCGCCGACGCGAAAGGTAATCGGCAAGGCTTCCAAAGGCAATATCCACTTCAAGCTATCTCCCTCTCTCCAGGTTATGTTCGCCGAAGTGCTTCATCGCCTCTATCCGGAGCGTTTCCAGTTTTGGTGGGACGACAGCCTCACCTATGCGAGAAAAGAGGCGAGAGAGGGATCTGGGTTTGCTAAGGCCTGCCTCGATGAGCTTGAGACAAGCCAGGATCCTTCTCCCAATCCTCACCACGGTGTCTTTCACCATTTCAACTTTGCCACTTTGGGACGAAGGGACACCCATGGTCGCTTCGAGTTCAGAGAGAAGTTTTACACCCTTCCCGAAGATTTCTACAGAGAGTATCAAAGCTATCTCCGTGACCACCTCTGCAATGTGGCAGGAGAAGTGTTCAACAAGGAATAAGAGAGATGGAGAAAAAATTGAACGGTAAAATAGCCATTGTAACAGGCGGGGGACAGGGCATCGGCAAGGCGGTAGCAGTTAAGCTGGCCGAGGCCGGTGCAACTGTAATCGTAGCGGACGTCAACGAAAATACCGCTTCTGAAACGGCGAATGAGATCCGATCCTCAGGTGCGAATGCCAAGGCCTTTGTCATAGATCTCTCCGACGTGGGAGCGATCAAGGATATGGCATCGAAGGTGGCCGAGGAGTTCGGTAGTATCGATATCCTCGTCAACAACGCGGGAGTCGTGCAGACGAAACCCTTTCTCGAAATTACAGAGGAGGAATGGGACAGGATCATCGACATCAATCAGAAGGGCGTATTTTTCTGCATGCAGGCCGTGGCAGAACAGATGATTCGCAAGATACCCGATGATGTAAAGAGCGCGGGTCGTTCGAAGACAAGCTACGGCAAGATGGTCAATCTCTCTTCTATCTCCGGAAGAAGAGGACGGGATGTGCAACCCCACTACGGGGCGAGCAAGGCTGCTGTCATCAGCCTGACCCAATCCGCCGCTCTGGCCTTTGCACCTTACAACATAAACGTCAACGCCATCGCCCCCGGGGTTGTTCATACTCCGATGTGGGACCTTGTGGAGAAGGAACGGAGCCGGCTTATGGGCGGACCCCCGGGTACCGCAACAAAGGCCTTCGAAGATCGGATACCTCTCAAGAGGCTGGGCACGCCCGAGAATATGGCCGATGCCATCGTCTTTCTCTGCTCACCCGATGCAGACTACATCACGGGGCAGACGCTGAATGTGGACGGCGGCTACGAAATGGATTAGGCCGAGCTCTCTAGATCATTCCCATCTTTTTGAGCAATGCTTTTAGCTCTTTACGGCGTTCTTCTGACATAGGCCCTACCGGTGATCGAGCCGGTCCTGCTTCTATGCCTATCATTTCGAGGGCCTCTTTGATGACCACAGGGAAGGTTCCCCATGTAAAAGCCGCCCGTAGCGGAAAGAGATCGACTTGGGCTTTTTGGGCGGCGTCGAGATCGCCCTTCATGAAGTTCTCGTAGATTCGGACTACCAGGTTGGGAACGACGTTTCCTGTCGCCGCGATCGCGCCCTTAGCGCCGGCCATGAGGGCTGCAAAGATCATCGAATCCCGGCCCATGATAACGGCAAAATCGTCGGAGGTGCCGAGAATATACTGCATGGTGAGCTCCAGTTGAGCGCTGGAGTCCTTGATTCCTACGATGTTGTCGATCTTGGAGAGGCGGGCGACTAAACCCGGCGAAAGCATCACGCCCGTTCGGGCCGGATTACCGTAAAGCAGAACCGGCAGCCTGGTCGACGCTGCCACCTCTTTGTAGTGGGTGTAGAGCTCCTCCTCGGTGGGATTAAGAAAAAAGGGCGAGAGCACGCTAACGGCATCCATGCCAACCGATTCGGCGATCTGGGTCAGGGCAATGGTCTCTCTAGTCGTGATTCCCGCTGTCCCACCGTAAACCGGCACCCGTCCGTTTGTCTCATCCATTACGACTTCGAAGGCGCGCTTTTTCTCTTCTGCCGTAAGGGCCCAGAACTCTCCCTGGCTTCCCACAACAAACAACCCATGCACCCCGCCGTCGATGAGATGGTTCGTCAGCTTTCTCAGAGCCGCCTCATTCAGCTCTCCGCTGGATCGGTCAAAAGGGGTCACCATTGCGGGAATGATACCTTTTATCTCTTTCAATTCTGTCCTCCATTCAATATATGCAAGATTGGATTATCCTTCGGTTATTGCAGGCCAAGCCTATATTCCGAGCCGGTCAGTGTCAAGGATATCTCAAGCCTCTCTGACCCGATCCAGCATCCTTTGAAACTGCTCCATCGGGATTCCTTCGAGATAGGCCAGCTTTTTGAGAGGCCTTCGTCGAATTCGCTCGAACATCTCGGGGTGGTCGATGTCGATGCCCCCTCCCTTTAGCACATGACTCTTTCTCAGGAAATCCTCCACAATGGGCCTGGCCTTGGGGTGATCCCACCAGTCTGCAACGGTGGAGGCTTCGTGGATCTCGGGCAGCCTCTCCGATTCGACAAACACGACAGCTCGCAGAGGGAGATCCACCAAAGAGCCCCCCACGAGAATCTCGAACTCGCCTTCCTCGACCCTCCACTCCGCTTTCGCAGTGTCGTAAAAGGCAAATTCCCTAAAGCCAAGCGTAAAGGTGACGTCTCGCTCTTCTCCGGGCTCCAGACGTACTTTGTCGAATCCCTTGAGCTCCTTCTCGGGGCGACCGATGCTGCACTCTCTGTCCCGAACGTAGAGCTGAACGATCTCCTTGCCTGCTCGTTCTCCTATGTTTTTTACCTTGAGTTTGACCTCCAGTGAATCCGAGTCTTTTATGGCTTCACAGCTGAGCCTCAAATCGGAATATTCGAACTCGGTGTAACTCAACCCGAATCCAAAGGCATACATCGGCTGCACCCGCTTCTTCTCGTAATAGCGGTAGCCGATATAGATCCCCTCTCCGTAGCTGACCGCCTGCGTATCCCCGGGAAAGTTCAAGTAAGACGGATTGTCCTCGAGCCTGTAGGGAAAAGTCTCAGAGAGCTTTCCAGAAGGATTGATTCGGCCAAAGAGAACATCCGCGATCGCGCCGCCTCCTGCCTGTCCCAATAGCCACGCTTCCACGATAGCCGCCGCCCGTTCCCTCCACGGCATTGATACCGCAGAGCCGTTGCTCAACACGACAATGGTTTTCTTCTGCGCCCTGCACACTTCGTCGATCAACCGGCTGTGACTGAACGGGAGATCCATGTGAGCCCGGTCGTACCCTTCTGACTCGTAAACATCCGGCAGTCCCGCAAAGACCACAGCCACGTCAGAATCTCGAGCTGCTTTGACCGCATCGCTCACGAGCTTCTCATCTTCGTCGTCTCCATCAGGATATCCGGGTGCGTAGTCAAGCCGGGTCTCTCCTCCCGCCGACTCGAGCATGGCCTCGTAAGCCGAATCGACCCTTGTCGGATTGATATGAGCGCTGCCTCCGCCTTGATACCGCGGTTCTTTGGCAAATCGTCCGATCACGGCGATACGCTTCAGGGACTCCGGATTCAAGGGTAGGATGCCCTCCTCATTCTTCAACAAGACGATGCTCTCACCGGCGATTTCTCTTGCCAGGGCGTGCTGCTCCTCGGCGTCAAATCCACCCTCATCTTTCTTCCAAGTTTCCTCCTGCTCTTTAGCTTTGAAGATGAGCTTGAGCAACCTCTCAACGGCGATATCGAGCACTGCCTCATCGAGGGCTCCACTTTTTACAGCCTCGACTATCTTTACGTCGTTCACCCCGCCGTTGCCGGGCATTTCGAGCTCCAGTCCGGCCTCAAGAGCCCTGACCCGATCAAAAACAGCGTCCCAATCGGAAACTACCACTCCGTCGAAGCCCCACTCGTTCCGGAGGATTTCCGTCAAGAGACGCCTGTTCTGCGAGGCATACTCCCCGTTGACGCTATTATAGGCGCACATTACCGTCCAGGGTTTGGCCAGTTTCATGACCTTTTCGAAGGCCGGAAGGTAGATTTCCCGTAGCGCCCTCTCGTAGACTCTGGCGTCGATGGCCATCCGCCGGGTTTCCTGGTTGTTGGCGGCGAAGTGCTTCAGAGAGGTGCCGACACCCTCGGCCTGAACTCCGCTGACATAGGCCAGCCCCAGTTCGCCCGCCAGGTAGGGATCCTCGGATAGGTACTCGAAGTTTCTTCCGCAGAGGGGAGAGCGCTTCATGTTTACCCCGGGGCCCAACAGGATATGAACGCCATGGCTCTTGGCCTCCCGTGCCAGGGCCCGTCCCATCTTCTCAGCCAGGTCACGATCCCAGGACGACGCGACGGCCGCCAGAGAGGGAAAACAAACGGCAGGCCGGCTTTCCTCCAGCGGCTTATCACCCTCTGTAAAGCGCAAGCCAATCGGACCGTCGTTCATGCGCACAGAAGGTATGTGCGGCGGCTCAATAGGCTCGGTGAGCCACCGGTTGCAGCCCGAGCAGAGGGAAGCCTTCTGCTCCAGGCTCATCTGGTCTATGAGATGTTTCAAGTCAGCGTCATTCATCGTTTTTCTCCCCCTATTAGATCGACTCGAGAGCCCCTATTATACCGTGCAGGCGGTTAGCAAGCCACAGCGGCGTTCTGATCGAACCCGACGCCTGAAAGGACCGCGGATTCAAATCTAAGGGCGCTTCGAAAACTGGCTCTATTGACTGGTTTGCTTTACTCTCAGTTTCATCCCGAAAAGAAAACGAAGCGGATTGACTCGCTTGATCCCCTCATAGAGTCCCATGATTACAGCAAGAGAAATAATCATAATGATGAAATACTTTGCCACGATGGCGATCCGAAGCCTAATCAACCAGTAGCCGAGCAGGAGAATGACGGCCTGATGCAGAATATAGAATGCGATTACAGCTTCGGAGGCATATCGGAGAAAGGCGTTGGTGGTCGGCAAGTATCTAATGCCAAATCCCAGGACGGCATTGATCAGGCACCACGATGCAAGGGTTTGTTGACTCATTCGAAGATCGACGATCGAAGAGGGTACGGTGACGCCCAACTGGAGTGCAACGATCAACGCCATGCCCAGGACGAGAGAGACATAGCGTTGCCTGACAATTGTCTTTTGAATCCTCTCATCTGCAAAAATGAGAAAT
>CAZLRN010000027.1:627-17996 GCA_964561715.1 uncultured Spirochaetales bacterium | reverse complement strand
ATCTTGATATTGCCGATTCCCGCTGTGGGATCCCGATCAATATCCTCTCGGTGATAGGCATGTTTGAGAATCGCTTTGAGCACCCCTACGATTTTGTTCGTATTATCTGAGGTGGTCTTTGCCCTGATCCGGGTACGGAAATCAAGGATGTCGCCCCTTCGAAGAGAGCTCACGGGGATCTGCGCGATATGGTCTTTCAACACGTATCTCTCGAGACGTCGACGCTGCGCTTTCACATGAGCCAGGCCAATACTCTTGTTTTCATCGAGCCTGCTCTGGATGAGAGGGCAGCTCCCCCACACGTAGTATGGTGCGCAATATTCAGCGAGGGTCTTATCGGATAGTCCCTTCTCCAGGTCCTCCATGAACCTAGCGATCCAGCGCCGGGCAGCCCGCTTTTCTGTCTGTCCGGTGCTCTTCCGGATTCGACCGGAACCGGGATTGTAATAGAAATAGAAATACCTACCGATCTTAAAAGGTTCTGATTTTTCAATCATGTCGCAGCCCCCTGGTGCGAATTTGGTGCGAATTTCGATTTTGGTCAACAAAAAAGCACCCGCCAAATCTGACGGGTGCTTTGTAATCAGTTACCATAGAAGCATTTACTTTAGAAGCGAGCGAAGGGAATCGAACCCTCGTCACGAGCTTGGGAAGCTCGGGTAATAACCATTATACGACGCTCGCACTATTCGCAAAAAGTCTATCAGCTAGCGGGCTCTGTGTCAAATCCCCAAATCAGGGAATCAGGGATTCCACTCCTTATCGTTCACATAGAACTGCACTACTGCTCCCTCTTTCACGATATAGGGAAGCGTTATAGGCCCTCCCGGGTGGCGCATCTCCAGCAAGGTCCGCTTTTCCACGCCGGCCAGCTCGACAAGCTTGATTCGCACCAAAATGGGATAGAGAGCAAGCTCTGCCTGAAACGAACCAAATCGGTAGCCCGGCTCCACATATCTTGGTTCGGTCATCGTAAGCTTAATAACGGTATCCTTTGGCGCACTTTCGCCTGCCCCTGGATTCTGACCTACGATCACTCCTGGCTTCTCTCCACTCTCTGCTTTCCTGATCTCAAAGGTGAACGGAAGCTCCTCTTGAACCAACTCCTCAATAACCTCTTCGAAGGGTCGCCCCAAATAATCCGAAACCTCGATCTGCTCTCCCATCTGTCCCTTGCTTACAACCAGATCGACATAGACCGGCTCGTTCTCTCTCACCTCTGTACCCGGCTGTGGATTCTGCTCGAGAATCATTCCCGCGGGGGACTCGTCGAAGATGTACATTATGGGCTCTTTGATACGAATTAGCGGCTCCGCATCGGCAGAGAACAACTCCTGCAGCTCGATACGCACCGCATTCAGCATTTTGCCGACATAACTGCCGACACTGCTGGCCACAGGGCCTTCGCTTACGGTGAGAAGTATCCTCCTTCCCGCCTTTACGACAGCACCCGCCCGCGGACGTTGATCAACGACAACACCTTTGGCGAACACAGAAGAATGCTTGAGCTGAATCTTGGTGAGGAGTCCCTTTTCCTGCAGCTTGGTCATGGCTGTCATAAGATCGAATTCTTTATCGGCAGAACTGATGACATTCGGAACTAGTACCTCTTCTGGTCCCTTCAAAGCGATAAGAAATGTAATGACACTTATGAGAATCATGAGTAGAATGCAGCCCACGATAAGCAACGTGGAAATTTTGAGATACCGCTTTTCCGGTGAGTCTCTGTAATGGGGTAACAAATCCTTGTAGCGATTAAGCACCGATCGCATTCTGCTCTCCAAGCCGTGAACCAATAAAATCCCTTACGCCGTTCAAAAAACTCCTCCAGTCCATCGCCCTCTTTGTCTCGAGTTGCAGTCTTTTCACAGTGAGAATTCCCTCTCCTGTATGTATCAGAATACCGTGTTCTTTGTCTATGCCGAGAACCCGTCCCGGCTGCGGATTGCCCTGAAAGCTCACATCCCGCTGCTCCAAAAAGCTATTCGGCAATACGCCTCCATCCAGGAGAAAAAGATCGAGAATTCCAAAGCGCGTGTAAGCTCGCGGCCAAGGCAAATACGCGCGTATCATTCGTTCGATCTTGTCCGCTCCATCTTCCCAATTGATCAAACCATCCTGCTTTTTCAACAGGTGACAGTAGGTTGCCTCTTCTTCGACCTGCGCAGTTCCGGCAATTTCGCCTTGCTCCATCATCTGCACGACATTCACGGCAAGCCTTGCACCTATTTGAAAACAAGTGTGAAGAAGATCGGGTGAGGTTTCGCTGCCTTCGAGGGGGACACGTTGCTGTTCCAGGATTTCACCGGAATCCATTTTGAGCGCCAGCCTCTGCACTGTCACTCCCGTTTCCCGGTCTCCATTCAAGATGGTGGCCTGTACCGGCGATGGCCCCCTGTACTTGGGCAGGAGGGAAGGATGGATATTGACACCCCCCCTGGGAAAGAGAGAGATAAAGTTTTCTCGAAATATCTTGCTGTAAGCCGCCACAACGAGAAGATCAGGCTCGAGAGCCTTTACATGATCTAAAAACTCCTGATCGAGCTTTTCGGGCTGAAAGACCCGTATGCCCAGCTCGAGTGCTCGGGATTTGACAGGTGGCGGTGCGAGCTTCTTTCCACGACCCACTGGTTTGTCGGGATTGGTGAGAATGCCGCATATCTCAAACTCCTGCGCTAAGGCCTGAAGGGGCCACACGGCATACTCAGGCGTACCAGCAAAAAAAAATCTCATTGTTTGTGAATTTTACACGCGAACCTTGCTGTCGTATTCCTTTACAAGACGGTCACGTTTTTTTGAATTGAGGTGATCGATAAAGAGCCTCCCGTTGAGATGGTCCAATTCATGCTGAATCACACGAGCCAAAAGACCTTCCGCTCTCATCGTGAAAGCCTTTCCCTTTTCATTCCAAGCCTGAACCTGTACCGAGAGCGGTCTGATAACCTCCGCTGTGACTCCCGGAATACTTAGACATCCCTCTTCATATTTGCCCTGCTCAAGTGAGGTTTCGACGATTGCTGGATTGATAAAGACTCGTGGAATGTCGTCGGGCACATGGGTGACAAAAATGCGATGGAGCTGGCCCACCTGTACGGCAGCAAGACCAATACCCTCTCGCTCATGCATCGTTTCGATCATGGCTTCTACAAAATCCCTGATGCCCTGATCGATATCGTTGACCAGAACTGACCGCTTACGCAGGAGCGGATCCCCAAGTGTTAGAACATCCATGCCCATCTCCGTCTAAATAGTACAAAAGGCTCCACTAAACGTCAACAAATCGAGGGCATTGGTGGCGTAACGCGATTGCTGTGAGTTTCTGCCCCAATCGCGCTACACTTGGTTATGCGCCTTATTTTCAGTATAATATTAGAAAGAGATTCGAAAGCACGGGAGGAAACCGGAGGGAACAAAAATGGAACCTAAAAAAGTAACGATCAAATCGCTTCAAGGGATTCTGGACAACCTCAAAGAAGCCTCGGAAGAAGCCATAGGCACTTATCTCTACAAAGGATTACGACTTCAGATCAGCAAGTATAAGGCTTCAGGTTCCGAGCGGTTCGCCAGACTCTATCACAGACGCCGCAAACAGGGGCTCTGCGTCGTATGCGGCAAAAAGGTCACACAGAGAAATGCACGTACGGGAAAACTCTACAGACTGTGTGATGTCCACAGAGAAAAAATAGATAAAAAAGCATAGAGAAGAGCGAGGTGTTAGAGAGATGTCCCTCTCAGCACATAGATAGACTAGACCGAGAGGGCATCTAGCTCCAATGCTCAATCTTCGGGCTCAAAATCTTCCTTACCTGCACCGCATTCAGGACAGACCCAGTCGTCAGGCAGATCTTCAAAAGAAGTCCCGGGGGCTATGTCGTTATCTGGATCCCCTTTTGCTGGATCATAGACATAGCCGCATACACCACATATGTACCGTTTCATAGCACCTTCCTCCTCGATGTATCGCGCTTCCACTCACTTCGAACCGGGCAATCCCTGGTGTAGCTCGTTAAATCGGTCTACCAATTCTCCCCTAGTACCTCGTAGTAACTCTGAGGATGCGCACAGGCCGGACAAACCTTAGGAGCCTCGGCTCCTTCAAAGAGATAGCCGCAGTTAAGGCAACGCCATACTACCGGCTTATCTTTCTTGAAAACCTTGCCCTCGTCAATATTTTTTTTCAAGCCGACGTAGCGTTTCTCGTGCTGCTTCTCCGCTACGGCGATCGCCTCAAAAGCGTTGGCTATCGGGTTGAAGCCTTCTTCCCTGGCAGTCTTGGCAAAACCGGGATACATCTCAGTCCACTCATAGTTCTCACCAGCTGCCCCGGCTGCAAGGTTATCAGCGGTCTCACCGATTACACCGAATGGAAAGGCTGCCTGAACGTCGGCTTCACCACCATCCATGAATTTGAAGAGCCTCTCAGCGTGTTCCTTCTCCTGATTAGCGGTTTCCTCGAAGATGGCGGCTATCTGCATAAAGCCGTCTTTCCGAGCCTTCGAGGCGTAATAGGTGTACCGATTTCTTGCCTGAGACTCTCCGGCAAAGGCCGTGATAAGGTTTTTTGCTGTCTGGGTTCCCTTTAAATCCGGCATAGGATACCTCCATGCTATTTTTTCCCTTCTGCAAACCGCAGAGGTCCGTCGACTTAGTTTAGCGCCATTTCCCAGCTGGCATTGTCTACACGCGTCATTCCAGCCTGGATCATGCCTAAGCGGGCCATGCCTAAGCGAGCTATGCTCGCACGAGCCATGCTCAAGCGGGCCATGCCCGCACGGGTCAGGGCGAAATCATACTTGACAGGATCTTCTGGATTGATCCTTCGAAAGCACTCCGTTGCCTCAAGGGCAGTGCGGAGATTTGGCTGCCTGCGTCGTGTGAAGCCGGCTTCGAGGCAGACCCGGTACATATGGGTATCGAGAGGAATAATCAGCTTTGCCTTTGGAAATCCCTTCCACACGCCAGGATCGACCTGGTCGCTTCGAATCATCCATCTCAGAAAAAGATTAAGCCGCTTCAGGGCGCTGCCCTTGGCTGGGTCGGGCAATAGAAAGTTGGGTTTCTCCGTCATGAAAGCTTTTAGCCTCTCTACGAAAACCGTTAAGGCTGGCAAGAGTGTCACTTCTTCTGTATTAAGACCTTGCTCGAAACATGCAACGAGCGAGCCGTATCGTTCTATAATCTGCTTCAAAGCCGCCAGCAGAGCTACCAAGTCATCGCCACTGATATATCTATGACGAAAATCGGCAAAATCTCTTCTCATCGTGCTCACGCGGCGGCTCTTTAGATACCCTTCCGGTCGTCCCATACGCCTAAACAGCGCCAGCAGGGACCTGTTAATTTGAGAGACTCGGCCAAATGCCAGCGACGAGGCGATGAATCCCGAAAGCTCTCGGTCATCCTTAAAATCGAACTGATACACAAAGTGAAGCGGATCAGGATAGATGCAGTGATGGTGATTGGAATGCCCGTACAGGTGCTCGAATTGGGTACGTAGCAATTGGAAATCGGGTCCTCTCACTTCGGCATTCCTTCCGAAGAAGCACACCTTATGAACTGATTCATAATCTCCAGATTGATTGTATGTTGAAAGATTTTGGGATTGACCGACTTATCTATTATCCCCTTGGTAAGGCATTCTGTCAATCACTAATCTTACTTGACAAACGCATTTAAGTACTAGCACATTATTTTTATGATTCACAAAATTGACGATCTTCTCGATTTGATGCTTGATTCGTGCGAAACCCTGGGCGGAATCAACCATCTCGAAGGACCCAACCTGCCCTCCAGGCAGAGCGTTTACCGGATTGTCGATAACCTTCAGTCTATAATATTTCCCGGATTCAGGGATGAGGACAATCTGGAGAAACTAAACCTCAAATACATCCTTGGGGGAAAAATCACGAATATCATCAAAGACCTCATCAACGAATCGGAAAAGTCTCTGAGATACATGTGCAAGATTGAGGATCAGTGTGATCGCCTGGGGCGGTGCCGCGAAGAGGCCGAGGATCGTGTACTGCGGATCATGGGGAAAATAGCCGATATCCGATGCGCTGTGAGTCTTGATCTCGAAGCAGCATATATCGGAGATCCCGCTGCCAAATCTCAGGAAGAGATCATTCTATCCTATCCGGGAATCGAAGCGATGATGATACACCGAATCGCCCATGAGTTCTGGCTGGAAGAGATCCCTCTTATTCCAAGAATGATGAGTGAGTACATCCACAGCAAAACCGGTATCGACATTCATCCGGGAGCGAAAATCGGTAAGCATTTTTTTATTGACCACGGCACGGGTGTCGTGATAGGTGAAACTACGGAAATCGGAAATAACGTCAAAATTTATCACGGAGTCACACTCGGCGCCAAAAGCGTTAAAAAAGAAGAAGGAAATCGCAAGCGGCATCCGACGATTGAGGACGAAGTCATTATCTATCCTGGCGCTACCATACTGGGCGGAGAAACAATCATCGGGCGAGGATCTGTCATCGGCGGCAATGTGTGGCTGCTCAGCTCTGTTCCTCCCTACAGCATGGTCTACTACAAACCTGAAATAACGGTGAGAAACAAAAAAAAAGGCTGGGATTCGCCAGACTACCAAATCTGAGACACTCGACTTCAAACAATCCCCAAAAGTCTGAGCAAGACTTGAGAGAACCCAATCAGAGCACCCAGTAGGGCACCGAATATATTGATCCATTTTAGATGTTTTGCGATCACCATCAGGAGAAGCGCCTCAACCTGCGCCACATCGAGCTCATTGATCTTTTCTACAACGAGTTGTCTGATGTTGAAGCTCTCTACCAGATAAGGCAGTCTTTCCTTCAACAGCCTAGAGAAATGAGTCGCCAGATAGAGATCGAGCTTTTCTTTTTTTCCCGAATCTAATCTTAGCAATTCACCCACAGAGATCGAACCACGGTCTTCGAGATAGCCGCTGGCGAGGGCAACTATTTGGGTGGAAAGCGTATCGGGAGTCTGTGGATCGGAGAGGTATGTTAAAAGCTTGGACGAAACAAACTCCACAACCTCATTTTCTGTGATGCCGAATACATCTGAAAGGACGGACTGAATCGTCCTGCCCCGTTGACCCTCTAGCAGTCGACCGACAACTGCCTGTATCTTATCTGGAGTATCCGGCTGCTCGAGGTAGCGAAAGAAGTGATCGACTATAGTATCGGCGCCTTTCTCTACGTCGATGCCATGCTTGAAAACCACATCGGCGATGCCCTTCTGCCTCCATTTGTTCAGCGAGTTTCGAAGGGTCGCAAGGATCTTTTGTCGAGTGTCCGAATCGGATAGCACCGCTTCCAGCGAGTCGAGGGCATCGGAGATGATCTCGGGCATTTTCTCGGCCAGGGTTGTCTCGTATTGAGTGACGGAGACAAAAAACTTCTGGACTATGTTCAGCTTGTCGAGAATATCCTTCAGGAGGATTCTTCCTCGGGATTCCAGATCCCTTTTGGTATCTTTGCTTCTCAGCCATTCGAGCAGGGCTGCAACCAAATCAGGAAGAAATGTTGCGACCACGCTGACAACAGAGTTTACAAGCTCTTCAGGAATGATCTCTGATATTTGTGTGTTTCTCTGTAAATGCCTTTGCAGCCAGCTCTGCAACGCCCGGCCCAACGCTTTCCGCACCCGCCCATCCAAAAGCTTGGGATAGAGACGTCTCACGAGAAAGCTGGCGGTCTCCTCTATGCCGATAAGCTCTTCGGTTCGCAAATCGGCTACCACTCTTATCAGCTTCTCGGTGATATCCCGTACCACATAGATGAAACTGCGAGAACTCATGAAAGAGAAAAGAAGCTCAGATATAAACGACTGAATAGCGGAGTAGGAAAAGGGCAATGCAGCGTGCTTTAAATCCTCTACCGGCATTGAGATGAGCTGGGTTGTAAGCTCTGAGACATTTCTGTGCAGGCCCTCTCGAAACCCGGGCGTCGCGATTTGCCGTTCGAGGGCGTCCTGCGTGATAAGCCTCTCCGAAACCATCTGCGCTATGCTTTCTGCAAGCACATAGCGTTGCTTGGGAATCACGCCTGGCGTCATTGGGAGGCGAAGACCGAAGATACGTTTCGCCTCGAGGGGACGGAAAAGCATTCGTATCGCCAATGCGTTTGTAACGTAGCCGATGATTGCACCGAGGAACGGCGAAAGTACCCACGGCAGCATAGCGGTGAGGACATCACCTCTCATTTAAGCTCTCGTGCGTATGCTTCCGCATTGGATTTGGAATCTAAAACCTCGAGGTAGGCCCCAAAGACCCAGCCCTTCAATCCGTCCAGACTGATCCGAAACCACAAAGCAGTCTCATCCTCTATTGTCTCTTCTTTTTCCGTCGCCGAAAGAACTTCGACAATGGTACCTTTTGTAAGGCCGTCCAATACGGAGGCAGTCTTCGATGGATTTGTCCTCATCCTAAGGTAATTGGATGTTACGACGCCCCAACTGGATCTGACCGTTAGAACCGAAGTCGAGGGGAGCTGTATTGGTCCCTCACTTTGCTTTTGGCCGCAGGTAAAAAACATCATCGAGCATATGCAGATCGCAATATAAATTCCTCTCGCCATAGACAGTCCCGCTTATAGCTCCATTTCCTTTAGCTTTTTAACTTCATCGCGAATTACGGCAGCTCTCTCAAACTCGAGGTCCTTGGCCAGCTCCAGCATTTCCTTTTCCAGAGCCTTTATGAGTACCTGGCGTTGCTTGGGTATGAGGATGTTGTAGTGCTTCTTCATCACCTCGATGTTGAGCGCCTCGATTCCTTTTTTCTCCTCTCGCCTTCTTACAAGAATATCCTGGATCGATTTAGAAATGGTTTTTGGAGTGATACCGTGTTTGTGGTTGAACTCCATCTGAATTTTCCTACGCCTCTCAGTCTCATCGATTGCCTGTCTCATCGCGTCGGACATTCTATCGGCATACATGATCACTTTGCCGTTCACGTTCCTGGCTGCTCGCCCGATTGTCTGAATGAGAGAGGTCGCAGACCGAAGAAATCCGATCTTGTCAGCATCCAGTATCGCGATGAGAGAGACCTCTGGAAGATCGAGTCCCTCCCGAAGTAGATTGATGCCCACCAGCACATCGAAATCGCCTGAACGGAGGCCTTTCAGAATCTCCACCCTTTCAAAGGTTTCGATTTCCGAGTGAAGATATCTTACCTTTAGACCCGATTCAGCGAAATAGTCTGCAAGATCTTCTGCCATCTTCTTGGTCAGCGTAGTGACCAACACCCTTTCATGCTGATCGACTCGCAAGCCAATCTCATGATAGAGGTCCTCGATCTGGCCGTCCGAAGGTCGCACTTCGACCTCAGGATCGAGCAAACCTGTCGGCCTTATGATCTGTTCCACAGCGCCCCCGGACTTCTCCATCTCCTCTGCACCCGGTGTAGCTGATACGTACAGGGTGTAGGTCAAGAGGCTTTCGAATTCTCCGAAATAGAGGGGCCGATTGTCGAGGGCGGAAGGAAGCCGAAATCCGTGATTGACAAGGGATAGCTTGCGCGATCGATCACCCTCGTACATTCCTCGAATCTGCGGTACCGTCACGTGAGATTCATCTATAAAAGCGATGAACTCCTCGGGAAAAAAATCTAAAAGGACTGCTGGGCGCTCCCCCTCTCTTCTGCCGCTGAGATGACGGGAGTAGTTTTCGATGCCTGAGCAGTATCCCATGGTTTCGAGCATTTCTAAGTCGTATTCGGTTCGAGACTTGATCCGCTCCGCCTCGAGCGGCTTCCCTTGGTCGAGGAACTCCTGGTAGCGTTCCTTGAGCTCGGATCGAATCTGCTCTGAGGCGTACCTGACTCTCTCCTCGGGCATAACAAAGAACTTAGCTGGATAGATAGAACAGAAATCCAGCTCCGCAGCTGTTTCTCCAGTGAGCGGCTCAATGCGACGAATACGAGCAATCTCATCCCAATCGAGCTCGATACGAATCGCCTGCTCGGAATAGGATGGAAATATTTCAATCACATCGCCCTTGACGCGGAACCTTGTCCTTTCCAACACCGCATCGTTACGCGAGTACTGAAGAGCGACCAACCGCGTCAGAACCGCCCTTATTTCAATCGACTGCCCTACCTCCAGATCCAGCCTCATCTCACGATAGTCGGTTGGATTTCCGATCCCGTAGATGCAGGAAACAGTGGCAACCACTATGACATCCCGTCGCTCCATGAGGGCTGTGGTGGCGGAGAGTCTCAGCCGGTCTATCTCCTCATTGATGCTGGCATCTTTGGCAATGTAGAGATCCTTGCTCGGAACATAAGCTTCCGGCTGATAGTAGTCGTAGTAAGACACAAAATATTCCACGGCATTATGGGGAAAAAAATCCGCGAACTCCCGGTAGAGTTGAGCGGCGAGGGTTTTGTTATGAGAAACTACCAAGGTGGGCATCTGCAGGTTTTCGATTACCTTTGCCATCGTGAAAGTCTTGCCCGATCCGGTGACTCCTTTGAGCGTTTGAAAGGGAAACCTCTGCAAGATGCCCTCTGATAGCATGTCTATGGCCTGCTGCTGGTCGCCGGCGGGGCTATATCGGGATACGAGCTCGAATTTCGGCACCTTCGCTCCTTATGGCTCTTATGGGTGTAGCGGTTAGGACCGTTTGGAAAGCTTGACCTGGAGGCTTTTTCGTTGTCTTCCGCGAAGTATCTCGATCTCGACTGTTTCTTCGGGTTTGTTGTCCTCCAAAGCGCTGTAAAGGTCCATGAGAGATTGTACCGGCACGCCGTCGACTTTGACGATGATATCTCCGCCTAGATAGATAAGTGTACGGCCAGCTCTGACTGCCCGATTTTGGCTTCCGCCCCTCAGACCGGCCTTTTCCGCTGCGCTGTTGGGTTTGACCTCAGAGACAAGAATACCGCGATTTACGGGCAGATTGGCGTATCGCACAAGACCGGGAAAGAGCTGAACAGGCACGATATCGATCCAGCCTCTCCTAACTTCGCCAAATCGTATCAGGTCAGGTATAACTCTTTTAGCTGTATCCACGGGAACAGCAAATCCGATTCCTACCGAACCTCCCGAGGGGGAATAAATCATGGTGTTGATGCCAATCATCTCTCCTCTCGAATTGAGGAGAGGTCCGCCAGAGTTCCCAGGATTGATCGAGGCGTCGGTTTGGATCATTTCCCTGATTACGACTCCCTCGTCTGTCTTTACTGGCCGGCTGAGACCGGATACAATGCCTGTCGTCATCGTCCTCTGAAGCGCAAAGGGATTTCCGATAGCGACAACCTTTTGTCCCACCCTAAGGTTAGCCGAAGATCCGAAGTGAATCGTGACCAGGTCCTTTCCTCCCGGATCGAACTTAATGACAGCCAAATCATTTTCAGGATCCACACCGATGACTTTGCCCGCAAAATCGGTTCCATCGGCCAATGTAATGGTCAGCTCCTTTGCTCCTTTGACCACGTGGTAATTTGTCAGTACCGTGCCATTCCTGTCGATGATCGAACCGGATCCCGTACCCTCTTCCGGAACGGGCTCCAAAAACCAGTTATACGAAAAACTGATCGATGTGACGTTGACAACCGCGTCGTTGAACTTTTCATAGATAAGAATGTTCTCGAGCTCATCTTCCGTATACTGCGACGGATCGACTGCAGCTCCCCTGTCATCGAACTGCACAGGAGTTACGTCGAAAACCGGACCATCCTCCAGCTGATCGGCGGGATCCAGCTCCTGGACTACAGCGCCGCTGTTAACGGCCGGCCACCTGACTAATCCAAAAATCCATCCCAAGAAAAACACGATAGCGACACACAACGCCGCAAAGAGTAACAACTGCCTTCTGCTGTAAAGCTTCATTCCAAATCTACCAATTCCTGTCAGCTATTCGAAAAAGCGTACAGATCCTCTGTTGGAAAGATAATCATAACGCACTGGATATTCCATCAGAGTATCTTTTCGATTTCCTGACGAACGAGACGGTCGCAGCGCTCATTTAGTTCGATCCCCCTGTGACCGGGGGTCCAATTCCAGTTGATTTCGATTTGGCCGGTTAGCTTTAGAAGCTTTTGCCAAAGCTCTTTATTTTTGACAGGCGTTCTGGCTTTGCTTCTCCAACCATTCGCCAGCCAGCTGTTGATCCACTCGGTGATGCCCTTTTTCACGTACATCGAATCGGTGTAGAGGTCGACCACATTCTCCTTGAGCTCACTGTGGGACAACACATGCTCAAGGGCTTGAATTACGGCCGTTAGCTCCATTCGATTGTTCGTGGTCTCCCTCACACCGCCGCTTCTTTCTACGAGGGTTCCGTCGAAACTCAACACAAAAGCCCACCCTCCAGGTCCTGGATTTCCAGAACAGCCGCCATCCGTGTAAGCGAGAATCATAGCTTAACCTACCGCAAAATGTTGGTTCGGTAAAGCTGTACCACAAATCTAAAGATGTTGACCATATAATGTGTTCCGGTGTAGTATTTTATCCATAGGCTATCCTGCTGGGAGGGGAATATGGCCGAGCAACTCATTCTCAAAAATCTTCCGTTCATAAAGATTCTGCCGTTTTGGGCTCAAGAACTCTCGTATAAGTACCTCTCGAAGACGACCAATCTGTACATCGTGCACGGCAACATAATGGATTTCCTGCCTCATCAGATGAGAGAGGGCGAGTTCTCGTTTACAAAGATACAGACCTATATCTCCGAAGTTCTCTTCGGCAACCGAGATATCATCGTCTACTACGATCGCTCTTCGGGAGTCACTTTTTGCACAGACGAAATGGAGGAGGAGTATCTCGATGCCATGGCCAATCAAGCCGATTCCGATGATAGCCTCCGGACCACAGACCCGGTGAAAGCCTTCGCGTATCTCGAGCAGTACTTCACTCAGAACATCTCTAATGATTGCCGAATCGTTTTGATCATCGACTATGCTGAAACCATAGCGCCTAATGCCGATATCTCCCGATACACCGACGAAGATCGCTTCTGCTTGGTTACACTAAACAGATGGGCCAGAGATCCGATTTTCACTAGAGGGGATGTCTCGATTATTCTTCTTACAGAAAATTTAGGAGACATAAGCCCTCGCCTCGTCCGGTCTCCCGTTACAGTCAAGGTCAACATACCGCTTCCTGACGAAATGGTAAGAAAGAGCTTTCTCGATTTTCTTTTGAGACAGGACAAGTTGTTGCTGGATCGAAAACTCACAACCCGGGAAATCGCTAAAATAACGAGCGGCCTCAATCTGGTCAATCTCAATCAGCTGGCAGCGGAATCGTATCAGGAGATGCGTGAGATCGATATGAGGTATCTTCGAAAAAAAAAGAAGGAAATAATCGAAAGCGAAGCCGTGGGCTTACTCGAGTTTCTCGAGTCAGAATACGATCTTTCGATGATATCCGGTCACGAGTTCGTGAAGAAAAGATTTAAGAGCGCAGCGAAGGCGATTCGAGAAGGCAGGCTCGATGTGCTTCCTATGGGGTATCTCATCTCGGGCCCCGTAGGATCGGGCAAGTCCTTTATGGTCACAGCCTTTGCCGGTGATATTGGCATTCCCATAGTCAAGTTCCGTAATTTCAGATCCAAGTGGCAGGGAGCGACCGAGGCGAACCTCGAAAAGATACTCAACATTCTAAAAGCCATGGCACCCGTTGGCGTGATGATCGACGAAGCGGATGCCTTTCTCGGTGATCGCAATCAGGAGGGAGATTCTGGCACGAGTAATCGTATCTTTGCACAAATCGCTTCTTTTATGGGAGACACCGAGTACCGTGGGAGAATCATCTGGTTTCTCGTTACCTGCAGGCCGGACCTCCTGCCCATTGACATCAAGCGCCAAGGCCGAGCCGAAGAGCATCTTGCCCTCTTCTATCCCGAAACCATGGAAGAAAAGGTAGATCTCTTCAATACATTCGTTAAAAAGCTCAAGCTGAAAATTCAAAAGATCAATATTGCCGATCTCTACAGACGGTATCAGTTCGATTTCTCGGGAGCCGATCTCGAGTCGATTCTGATTCGCGCTAAATTTCTCGCAACAACGTCGGGACGCGTCTTTATTACGCAGACCGATCTGGAGCAGACGATTCACGATTTTATCCCTCCAACCTATCCTCACGAAATCGAGCTCCAAAACCTCGTGGCCGTGCTGGAGTGCACGAGCCGTGAGATGGTACCGCGACGATTCAGAAATCTCGATAGGGGCAAGCTCGTGTCAGAAATAAAGGAATTGAAGATACTGGTTGGCGAAAGGGATTATACATGAGTAACTTAATAATGTAACCTTTACTTTCTATCAAGATTGCGGTATATTACCTTGCGGTTATTTATTTAACCTGCGTAAGGAAAAAGTTAAGTGAGCCTGCGAAAAGTTGATCTGACTCGAGAAACAAAAGAAACAAAGGTAACGATCGAATTCGATCCCGATGCTCAGGAAGGCATCGAGATTGATACGGGAGTGCCCTTTGTCAATCATCTTCTAGAGGCCATGGCCTTTCACGGAGGCTTTGGTCTGAAGATCCAAGCCCGAGGTGACGTCGAAGTCGACCACCACCACATCGTCGAGGATATCGGCTTGGTCTTCGGAAGCGTTCTCTACAAAGTCGCCACTGATTTCGGGAACGTTCACAGATTCGGATACAGCGTCATACCAATGGATGAAGCACTCTCGGAAGTGACTATTGACGTCTGCGGCAGACCGACTCTCGTATTTACGGACAGCTTTCCCCAGGGCAGAATAGGCGACTTTGACCTCTGCCTAATTCAAGAGTTCCTAAAGGCGCTTACCAGCAGAGCTAAAATAGCGCTGCACGCAAAAGTCCGCTACGGAGAGAACAGCCACCACATGGCTGAATCTCTCTTCAAAGCCCTTGGCAAATCACTTAGAGAGGCGTATTCAAAGTCCGAAGACCTTCGATCGACCAAAGGAACCTTGACGAAGTAATGGAAAAAAAAACTGAGGAATTGCTTCGATTAATTCCAAACGAAGGATTCATCAAGCTTACCCGTGATGGAGAAGGCAAAGCCTTATCGAGGCAACAAAAAATAGCGCTGATCCGAAAGGGCAACGAACTCTTCAATCAGGGCAAGTATGAGCTGGCTAAGCGAATTTTCATAACCACAGGCTATTCTGACGGGCTTACTAGATTGGGAGACCTCTACTACAAGAAGCAGCAGATTATAGAGGCCTTTAGGATGTACTGTCTCGCTCCGAGCAAGGGCAAAGTGAATACCATGATCGAGAGTATGGCCTACATAGTAAAAAACTGGCTGACCGAAGATTAAAAAGAGAAAGGATAGAGATATGGGTGAAGAAGAAACCAGGGAGCCCGATGAGCAGATAGTCAATATCGCAGAGCTCTCGAAAAAAGGATATCAACTCATCAAATCAAACGATCTGGACGAAGCGAAGGGGTATTTTGAACAGATCCTCGAGATCGATCCGAAAAATACTTACGCCCTTGTCGGGCTTGGAGACGCCGCTCGAAAGAGAGGCGCCTTTACAGAAGCCATCGAGTTTTACAACACCTGCCTCAGGTATCACGAAGATAACAACTATGCGCTCTTCGGTTTGGCGGACAGCTATAAGGCGCTCAAAAAATTTCACAAGGCCATCGACATCTGGGAGAAATATCTAGTAAAGGACGAGAAGAATATTACGGTCTTGACCAGAATCGCAGATGCCTACAAGAAGGTGCGGAACTTTCCAAAATCCAAAGAGATCTATCTCAAGGCTCTCGATATGGAACCGGAAAATCCCTACGCGCTGATCGGTCTCGGCTACCTGCACTTTGATTTCAAATACTATGCCGAAGCCTTGAAATACTGGGAAAAGGTTCTGACCCTCGAAGGAAATGAAAACAACATAAAAATACTCACCGCCCTAGGTAATTGTCACCGTAAGCTCAAATCCTTCGAGCAGGGCTTGGGGTACTTCCAGAGGGCCCTTGAAATCGAAGAGAACAACTTCTATGCGCTTTTCGGCCTGGCAGACTGCTATCGTGGAATGAAACACCATGAGGAGTCCCTCGAGTTCTGGGCGCGTATCTTGGATTTCGATCCTAACAATAAGGTCATCCTGACACGTACCGGTGATGCCTGTAGAAATTTGGGGAGACTGGAAGAGGCTGAAGAATACTACAGAAAGGCACTCAACGTAGGATTTGACGCCTATGCGGTTTTGGGATTGGCTCTGATCAACCAGGAGCGAGAGAAGTATCAGGATGCGATAGACTCTCTCGAAAAGCTGATGAAAAACGATCCCAAAAACGCGAGACTCCATCACATCATAGCGGAGTGCTATGTGAGTCTCAAAGACAAGGCTAAAGCGATACAGATTCTTTCTGATTTTCTCAAAACCGGAATTCGCAACAGCTACATCTCTGATTTTCTCGATACACTAAAGAATCCGGAATAGTTCGTTCCATGAAACGGGCCCTGGCATCCCTTCTGCCCGAGGAGTTGGTTTCGGAGCTTCATTTAGAGAACCCCTACCGTGGAAATCAGATTTTCCACTGGGTCCAATCGGGTTTAGCTGATTTTCACGGCATGACGAATCTCCCCAAGGAGCTCAGGCAACATCTCGCAGAAACCACTCTCCTACACTCCTCTCGTATCGAGAATCGAGTTGTGGATGCAGACGAGAGCAGGAAGTACCGCATCGAACTCCTGGACGGGAAGCTTATCGAGTCCGTGCTTCTCATTGACTCGGAAGGCAGAAAGACCATCTGCGTCTCAACACAGGTCGGATGCGCCATGGGATGCCGTTTCTGCAGGACCGCATCCATGGGCCTTCTTCGCAATCTGGAATCCCATGAAATCGTCGAGCAGGTATTGTTGATTGAGGGGAATGCGGGAAGGACCGACAACATTGTTTTTATGGGAATGGGAGAGCCCCTCCACAACCTAAAAAACCTTCGTAAAGCGGTCACCATCCTCAGCCACCCTCTCGGAAGGGGCATCGCAGCGAGGAGAATGACTCTCTCCACATGCGGCATAGCCAAAGGAATCTTAGAAATGGCGAACCTGGGTCCTCCGGTCAGGTTGGCCGTCTCGCTCGTTACAGCCGATTCGAATCTCAGATCACGGCTTATGCCTTCTGCCAAAGGAAACACCCTGCCAAGAATAAGAGACGCCCTTTTAAGTTATCAGAGAGTCACGAAGAAACGCATTACTCTGGAGCTCGTTCTGCTCGCAGGGGTCAACACGAGACAGAGGGACGTGCAGGAGCTCATCCAATTTGTCAGAGGGCTTAGGGTGGTCATCAATCTCATACCCTGGAATCCCTTTGACGATTCGACCTTCCAGCGTCCGGATAAAGACGAGATCGAAGATTTCAAAAGGCGCCTGAGGGAAGCGGGCCTATCGGTAACACAACGATTCCGCAGAGGGGGCGGCATATCCGC
>CAZLRN010000027.1:0-617 GCA_964561715.1 uncultured Spirochaetales bacterium | reverse complement strand
GCTCTCAACGGCGGTCTAAAGTCCGCATGTAATGGAGATTGCTAATGTTAGTGTGAGATGCGGACTAGACGGCGTCCCCCAGTTGATAAAATCAGAAATAACTCAAAGGTGGTATCATATGAGGTCAATCACCGCATGTTTTCTATTGCTTGTCCTGGCATCCCAAGCTTTCGGCGAGGAGCTAAACAGGTTCACATGGAAAGAATGGGAAAAGTATGGGACAAGCTTATGGGTTTCCGATAAGGAAGCAGCGTTCGAAGGCCTGAGCATTCCGAAGGATCTTATTAAAACCGTATTTGTTGTGGGTTATCTTAAAGGATTTGATGAAGCGAGATACTACATCCTAGACCAGATAAGGACGACAAGACGTAAATTCATTGATGAACAGGCAAAAGTCGTCTGGTCCAACGCAATGGCTCGTGTGAGATTTGCTATCATGCCATTGAGTCGCATTGAGTCGGATAAAATCGTGGAGCGCTTGGATTTGCTTTACTCGGATTATAGTAACCTGACAATAGACATCGAAGATGCCATCTTCAGTCTTTTGGAGGAGTACAACAAATAAGAGTGCGTCTCTAAAATCATGCTCTTGCCATTCTGAAACAAATAATCGAGTT
>CAZLRN010000026.1:0-18142 GCA_964561715.1 uncultured Spirochaetales bacterium | reverse complement strand
GTCGAAAGGTATCATAGACGTCCGCGGTCCAGGTTCCCTTTTTGTCGAGTTCCAGTTCAAGTATCTTGGGTTCTTCGCTGACGAGAACCGCGGCGGCTACCCCGCCCAACACGAATTCTTCCTTCAAACCGAAGTGCATTCGACTGAAGTCCGTCGCGATAACGAGGGCCTTTTTGCCTCGATTCAGCCCGGATGCGATCCAATTGACAGCCGCATCGAGAGCTCCCACACCGCTGTAACAGGCGTGCTTGATCTCATAGTTGCGTATGTTGGGAGGGAGATTGAGCGCCCCGTGAATGTTCGTGCTGATAGGCTTGCCGAAATCCAGCGAGCCTTCAGTGCCGACAATCAGCAGCCCGATCTCATCTTGCCCGTAGTCATTGAGTAGATCCTTTGCAGCGTTAGCTCCCATGGTGACAGAATCTTCCCAAGGAGGATTGAGCGAACGGGTGCGGATACGAAAATCGCTCACCACCCTGTCAGGATCCTGACCTCTGGCCACTGCAAGCGTTCTCTGATCTAAATAGAGAGAGCTTCCATAGAGGTTAAGTTTTTCGATACCGACCTTCATCATCCTGCCGATCCTATTCTCCTTGGCACTGCAGGTCAAGGCTAGGGCGCATAGGTCAAGCCGCCTGAAACGCGTATGATTTCACCGTTGATAAATCCCGCCTCATCGGTGCAGAGATAGTGCACGAGGCTTGCGATCTCTTCGGCCTTCCCGATCCGGCGCATGGGGCAGTACTCCATCCAGATTTCATGCAGCTTCTCCGCCAGGTTGTTCTGAGTCATATCCGTTTCGACATATCCCACGACAACGATGTTGGCGGTAATGCCCTTACTCCCATACTCTCTGGCAACCGTATTGGTCAGACCGATAAGTCCAGCTTTGCTTGCCGCATAGTTGACCTGTCCGCTGCAGCCATCCTGAGCCAGTGATGAGATATTGATGATTCTGCCCTTTCTGTTGGAGAGAAAATGCATGAGAAAGCTTCGAATCATGAAAAAGGGACCCGATAGATTGGTATCGATGACCGCCTGCCACTCTTCGTCGGTCATCATTACAGCCGCGTTGTTGCGAACGATGCCAGCGTTATTGACCAACACATCGATATTCTCGAAGTCTCCGATAGCTTCGTCAACAACCCGTTCGACATCGGCCGATTTCGATACATCCAGCTGGTAATCGCGGATCCGGGCTTCCGGCCTTTTCTCCCTTGCCAGCCTTGTCGTCTCCTGAGCACCTTCTCTGTTGCCGAGGTAAGAAAAGGCACAGTCCCATCCGCTCTCCACCATCTTTATGACAATAGACCTCCCGATGCCCCTCGATCCGCCCGTGATAAAGGCATTCATTCTCTCACACCCATCCCTTTCTCTTATTCGTCATATCGTTTGATCAGACTACAGCAGTTGAGGCCGCCGAATCCGAAGGAGTTTTTCAGCATGTATTCTATTCTGTGCTCCACAGGCCCGTACGCGCAGACATCGAGATCGATTTCCGGCTCCAGCTTCTCGATATTGATCGAAGGATGCAGAACGCCATGCTTCATCTGAAGAAGCCCCCCGATCGTTTCAATGATCGGGGAGGCCCAGCAGGTATGGCCCAGCATCGACTTGGGGGCGTTCAGCTTTAGATTCTTGGCGTGCTCGCCGAAGGCCTTTTTGACGGCTCGAATCTCTTCGAGATCTCCGACGGGGGTCCCTGTAGCATGGCAGTTGATGTAATCGATCTTTTCGGGCGAGGTGCCGGTGCGTTCCAAGAGATCCCGCATAATCCTGGCCTGGTTGTCGGCTACCGAAGCCGGAAGATGGTTGGCATTTGATCCCGCTTTGACGCCGAGCAATTCGCCGTAGATTGGAGCTCCTCGGGAGATCGCCGTCTCGAGCTCTTCCAGAATGAGGCAGCCCGCGCCATGGGAATAGACAAATCCACAACGATCTGCATCGAAGGGTCGAGACGCCTTCTCCGGATGCTCCTGAAACTCGGGTTTGACGACAACAGCCTGAATAATAACCGAGGCCTGTATGTCCGCTGGAGAGACATCGAAAGGGGCGCCGGTTACGATGGCGCGTTCGTATTCTCCGGTTACAATGTCTCGATATCCGTCTCTCAGGGCTAGATTGCCACTGGCGCAGGCGCCGCCGATCGTAAAGGTTGCTCCAAATATCTGGTGCACCTCGGATAGGATCGCCGGAACATTGGGATCGATGGCTTCCACGCCGCTTAGGGCATGGATGTATTCCGGATCCTCGAGGTAGAGTTTCGCGTTTTCAAAAATGTAGTTGGAGTTGAAGTTGTGACCGGCAGCGAGAATGCTCGTAGCATACCGATCGATCTCGGATCCGAATAGACCGGCATTTCGGTAGGCCTTCAGTGAGCAGAGGGTCGCCATCTTCGCAGAAAAGGTTGTGGAGCGAAACAGCTTTTTAACCCGTTTGAAGTGATCCTCTGGCAAGAACTCTGCAAAGCTTTGCAGCTCCCTATCGCAATCGTAGTCACCCAAATCACCGCCCACCTTACACTCGATTCCTGAGAGATCGATGGACTCCCAACGTTTCACACCCGAACGCCCGGCAATAAGGTTTTGATAGTACTGCTCCAACGAGTCTCCCAGAGGATTGATTGTTCCCATTCCGGTTATCACGACACGTCTATTCATGAGCCCCACCGTACCTCAATATTCAACTCCTATGGAATAGCGAATGAAAGAACGCCGCAGCAAAAAAACGCCAACAGACTGCTATTTACAAAAGCCCGGTTACGTCTTTTTTTTGTGATCTTGAAGCTATCATTTTTGCGAAGCTGCCGCAATGCGTAGATTCACGACAGGGATGCTGGCGAGTGATTGCGCCTGGTTCAGCCGTGAGAGCTGCGCCCTGGCTAAATATTATCTTTGCCTCTTCGAAACATCCTCCTGGTAGGCAGCCACTGCCCGGCTCATGCCCTCCTGCCAGCTTACTCTGGGTACGTATCCCAGCAGGGAGCGAGCCTTATCTATGCTGAAATGATAATCGTTAATCAGCTGGGCTACCCGGTAACGCGTAATCGGCGGAGCGGATCCGATTCCGAGCACTTTATACCCCATACTCAGCAGTCCAGCCACGGAATAGGCCAGCCAAGCCGGCAGCGAAATTCGGGGAGCACGAGCACCAAGCAAAGAAGCGGCATGAGTCAGAAGCTGGTGCCAGGTCACTTCTTCACCTCCGGTGATGTTGAACGCCTCTGCGTCGCTCTGCTCCTTCTCCATCGCCAATACAATGGCCTTGACTAGATCGTCTATATAAACCGGGCAGGTCAGAGTGTGGCCGCCTCCCAGATAGCCCATAACGCCTTTCTCCAAAGCAGAAAAGATGGGGTAGAATGTGGTGGTGTCCCCGGGTCCGCAGACATTGCCGGGGCGAATGGAACAGGTCCTGAAGCTTTTATCGCTCTGGGAAAGAACCAGTTCTTCGGCCAGTTTTTTGGTAATCTGATAGGGATTGAACAATGGGTAATAGGGCCCTTCCTCGCAGGAGTAAACGTGAGGTCCGAAGCCATGGACGGCTACAGAGCTGATATAGACGAAAACCCGACAACCTTCCCTTCGAGCCGAATCCAACAGGCGGGCAGTCAGATCGACGTTGATGGCTTGGAAATCTTCGAGCCTTCCCCAGTCAGCGACTAATGCGGCGGCATGCACTATCGTGCCGATTCCCCGCACTGCCCCTTCGATTTCCTCAGGCTGAGATAGATCCCGACGTTCCACCTCCGCTCCTAGCGCCTGCGATCGGGCTAGGTGTTGGGGAAGTCGCTGTCTCCGGTAAACGCCCCGTACCGGTCGGCCTCTCTCCGCCAGATACCGCACTACGGCGCCGCCGACGAAGCCCGAGGCTCCGGTCACCAGAACAGTGGTACTACCTGAGCTCAGGGCAGCACCTCCAAAACCCTCATGGCGATGACAAAATCTTGAGAGATTCCGATCAGACTGTGGATCACCAGGACCGGTAGAATAGAACCAGTCTTCAGGGCTAAATATCCCGCAACGAAGCCGAAGGGCAGGGCTCCCAGTGTCTCCAAAAAGGGATGCCCGAAATGGAGAACCGTAGAGGGTATAGCCTGCAGGGAGGCTAGGAGTAGCAAATGCTGCTTCTCTCTTATACCCTGGGATTCAGCTAACCTCAGCAGGGGAAAGATCATAATGCCGCGGAAAAAAAACTCCCAGGGCAAGTAGTAGAGGAGCAGATAAAGAAAAGCATGGGGAAAAAAGAAGGACAGCCCACGATCGGAGATGATCTCCAGCAGGGTGGACGAGTACGGATAATAGGCGTAGAGCTGAGGCGAATAGGCACCAACCACCCCGATCAGCACGCAGCCGATCAAGACCAGGATTTGCAGTTGAGCCGGCAGACTACGGGCCGGAACACGAAAGCCCAGCCCCGACAGGCTTTCTCCCAGCAATAGGGCTACCCCCAGTGGAAACACGCCGAGAAGGAGGAAGGAGGCAAGGAAGCGAAAGCCATAGAGAGGAAGATCACCGGGTAGCGCAGGCAATAGGGGGAGATGGTCTATCAACTTCTGACTTACCAGCGGAGGGGTCAGATAGGTGTAGAGGACCATCATCAGACCGGCGACAAACAGCAGGATCAGCAGGCGGTGCCTTTGGAGAGCTCTGGGGACCTTACTGCATGATTCCGAGGTGGCGGACCGGGGCATCATCGACCGTTCGCTTTGGAAGGCACAATCTCCTTTTCATAGACTCGATAGGTTTTGTCACGAATCGATCCCCAGCGCTCCAAGGTATTTCGCATAGGAAGGTTGTCTTCCAGAATCCAAGAAATCTCTACGTTGCGATTGTAGCCGTTTTTAATGCAAAGCTCGTAAGTGTCGTTATAGAATACAGCATCGAGTCCCATACTCCTATACTTGTGGCGCACTCCCAACACAGCACAGCGTATCTCACTGACTTTGCGCATAGACCAGAGCAACTTGAACAGACCGAATGGGAACAGGCGCCCGTTCTTCACATACTTCAAAGCCTGATTGATATTTGGCAGGGCTATCGAAGCGCCAGCGATTTCGTCATTGACGAAGCCTAGCAGAATTAAATCAAAGTTGGCGATCATCTTGATGTCATTGCCGATGTGTTCGAATTCTTCGTCGGTCCATGGGACGAAAGCCCAGTTTTTGGTCCAGGCATCGTTGTATACCGTCTTGACCAGCTCTAGTTCGTGCTTGAAATTCTTTTTGTTCGCCGAACGAACAGTGACATTATGCCGCTTTTTGACGATATCAGTCACCCTGCGAATCTTGTCGGATATCGGGATGGTATCGTCCATGTGGTAAGCGTACAGATCCTTAGCCTTTTTCAGACCGCAGTCCTTGATCAGGCCATCATAGTAAGGCGGGTTATAGGGCATCATGACCATCGGCGGCTTGTCGAAGCTATCGACCAGAAGCCCGAATATATGGTTAGTGGAAGGGTTGGCCGGACCGAGCAGCCTCTCCATGCCCCTCTCCTGGACCCAAGCCTCGGCAGCAGAGAACAGACTCTTCGAGACCTCGCCATCCTCCACAGTCTCGAAGAAGCCAAACAGACCAGTCCTATCGTTTTGAAACTCAACATAGTTGTGATCGACGATTGCCGATATGCGTCCGGCCGGTTTTCCTTCCCGATAGGCCACGAAGTTGCAGATCTCTGCATGTTGGTAAAACGGATTCGTACGGGTATCTAAGAGGCTCTTGGTATCTACGATCAGTTGTGGTACCCAGTTGGGATAGTCCCGGTAAATGCTCCACGGTAACGATAAAAAAGTCCTGAACTCTTTCCGCGAAGAGACCGCACGAACTTCAATGGTTGGCATAATATGTCTCCTGCTATCTATTTGGCGATTTCGATTATGCCCTAACTCCTAGGCAACAATCGAAACACTAATAATTCTCTTCTCATACTCTTTTTTTTTATCTGGAACAATATGGGCGTAATTTCTTTTTTTCGTACTCCGACGAGCAATATGCAATTATGGAGCAAAATCTTGTTTTTTCAACAAGATTTTGCGAAGTAATTGCTAAATCGTTGGCTGCATATGGAAAATAGGCTAAATTGCTTGGGTTGTGGGCTCAGCCAACGATAAGCTCCTCAGAGATACATTACTATTTTAGCAATGGGAAGGGAACCTCTATTTACCATAAAAATCGATGTCTCGAACTACCATGGGAATATTGGCAATCAAGACTAAAGCAGGTCAAGACTCAATATAATCAATTGCCTTTATGCGATACACGCTGTACAATACCGTGATTCAATTTCGCGATCGCAGAAAGAGGATTAATCGATCTCTATGCTCGTTACCTTGTCACTTTCGTGAAAAACGTAGGTTGATGCGGTATGAAGCATTGCGTAAATCACTAAGCAGACACAGCTTGGGAATTAACAATCCCTAGTAGAACCGATCGAGGAGGAACTATGCTTGTCGTTCTCATAATTGCAGCCGTAGTATTTCTTTTTTATAAAATACTGCTGCCGATACTAAGCTTTATAAATGTGCATGTCATCTACCCTCTCCGAAAGCGACGCCTCTTCAAAGGAGATCCGGACTTCAAGGTCAATATCCTGGTTCCATGTCAAGAATGGACGGAGTTTCTGGAAGACAATCTTCGCGCCATAGTTAAGCAGGATTACGGTAATTTCAAAGTGACATTCGTAACCGATAAAGATGATGATCCTGCGGTACATGCGATTAAACCAATTGTACAAGAGTTTGCCCATGCAGAGCATTTCATCGCAGGGTATTCTGACTATAACTGCTCCCAACAGAACTTTGTGCAAATGACTGCCATCAAGGCAGATGATCAGAGCGAAATCTTCGTCAAACTCGATTCCGACACACGCCCCGAGCCTGGGTGGCTCCGCGAATTCGTACGCCCCTATATCTACCCCGAAATAGGATTGACTTCTTCTCATCGTTTGGTATCGCCGAAGGAAAAGGGACTGGCTCAATATTTTTATGCTATTTATGAAGGTTTTCTGACGATGTTAATGGGCTGCCCGTTCATGCAATGGGTGTGGGGTGGTTGTTTCAGTATACGTAGGAAAACATACGATAGCATAGGAATTGCCGAGGTTTGGAGTAAAACGGGGACCGACGATACCACTTTGAGGCATCAAGCAGTTTCACATAATGCCAAAATAGTATTTGTCCCGGATTGCGTCGCCGTGAGTCACGAAGCGCACACAAGCACAATAGGTCTGGCGAATTGGATCTCTCGGCAGGCCTTTCACGGCAAGCTCTATGTTAAACCTTACTGGCTGATGGCTCTGGTTGTCGAAATAATTCTAGTATCTTCGCTGATTTTGGCACTAGTGGTTCTCATTGCCGAGCTCCTTGCACCGGGCTTTGGCATCCAGGGAATTCTCGCGTCGACGATTCTCGCAGCAGGTTTGATAAGTGGACCACTCGTAACGCTTATTTACCCCGATAAAAAGGATATACCGCTTATCTTCTGGTTTCTGCTCAGCGCGCCTGCCCATTTCGTTGTTCTTGCCGGTTTGTTGAAAAGTGCTTTTATGAAAAACCTATCCTGGCGTAACATCGTTTATGAGCACAATAAAGACGGCACCGTGAAACAGATTAGAAGAATTGATGCATCGAATAGCTGATCGACACGTCGGCTTGACGTAGAGAGTAACTGCTGCTAGATTGGCCTTGAGATACCCCTTGGGGGTGCAGTACGGCGATGAAAAGAACAACAACGAATGAATCGCCATACCGGGAGGATAGGCAATGCTAAAGAGGCGAGAGGGAGAGGAAAACACGGTCCTTGAAAAGCACGGACCTCACCCCAGAAATGAGAGAGCCCTTAGAAGACTGAAAAATATCGAGGGGCAGGTCAGGGGCATACAACGCATGGTAGAGAATGAAAAATACTGCGTGGATATTCTTACGCAGATTTCAGCTGTTCGCTCAGCCTTGAATAGCGTTGGAATGGTGATTCTCCGAAGGCACATTGAAACTTGTGTTGCCGATGCGATCAAATCCGGAGGGCAAGACAGGTCTGCTATTATAGATGAGCTGATGAGCGTACTGGGAAAAGAGGAATTGTAACGCTATGCTCAATCACTGCATGTTCAACAACGCGTGAAGTTTGGATGAAGCTTGAAATCCAGATCAACGCGAGGGCGGAGTGGTTTGGCTCACGGCGTATTCGGGTTTTATGTCGACCCTCTGGAGTCTCTTTGAATTCGTGACCACGTTGATGGAGCTGAATGCCATGGCAATTTCCGCCAAGACAGGATGCATGACTCCAATTATCGCAAGGGGAATCATCACCACGTTGTAAAAGAAAGCCCAGAACAGGTTCTGCTTGATTTTTCGGAATGTCGCTCGGCTGAGTTTGACGGCCTTCACTACGGCGCTCAAGTCACCTTTCACCAGAACGATATCCCCCGATTCGATCGCCACATCCGTACCCGTTCCCATTGCGATTCCTACATGTGCTTGAGCCAAGGCTGGGGCGTCGTTTATTCCATCTCCAACCATAGCCACTATTCCGCCTTGCTCCTGCAACCGTCTTACCTGTTGCGTCTTTCCATCGGGTAGAACGTTGGCTATGACCCTCTCTATACCCACCTCAGCCGCAATGGCTTGCGCCGTTCTCTCGTTGTCTCCAGTAATCATCACCGGCTCGAGTGCTAAGCCCTTCAGCACCCTGATAGCATCCTTACTGTCCGCTTTTACTCGATCTGCCACGGCAGCGATGCCGGCAAGCTCCCCGTCTATGGCGATGAGCATGACCGTCTTGGCAGCAGCTTCCAGTCCAGCCTTTCTGTCAAGGTGCTCTTTTTGAAGCTCTATCCCTTTATCGGTCAGCAGCTCTTCGGAGCCGACTAATATGGTTCGGCCTCCCACAACGGCCCTGACACCTTTACCGGGAATGGCTTCAAAGCCCGACAGCTGGTGGGTAGCGCCATTCTGAAGGCCGGCATGATTGACAATCGCCTGACCCAACGGGTGCTCCGATGCGCTTTCAGCTGTGGCGGCTAATAGCAGCACCTCCTCCTCGTGTCTCCCGTTCAGCGAGAAAAAATCCGTGACGCCGGGTTTTCCTTCGGTAATGGTTCCCGTTTTGTCCAAGATGATCGTTTTTACGTCCTTCATGGTTTGGATGGCTGCTCCTTTTCGAATAAGCACGCCGTTCTCCGCTCCCACTCCAGATCCGACCATGAGGGCTGTCGGAGTGGCAAGTCCGAGAGCACATGGACAGGCAATCACTAAAACAGCTATGGCTGCGAAGAGAGCAAGCGCAACAGGTCCCATTCCGGGGTTTACCCAGGGAAGAAATCCGGAGGCCCAATCGGCGATACCACCGAAAAAACTCGGAAAAAGCAGCCATGCCACCAGAGTTAATCCCGATATCCCAATTACCATAGGAACGAAAAAACTCGTGATTCGATCCGCCATTGCCTGAATAGGAATCTTGGAACCCTGTGCTTCTTCTACCAGCTTTATGACTTGACTCAAAAAGGTATCCTTGCCGACTCTCGTAGCCTCTATTTTCAGAACCCCTTGCCTATTAATCGTGGCTCCGATCACCGCATCATCCGCCTTTTTATCTACGGGCATCGATTCACCGGTAGCGAGAGACTCGTCCACGCTGCTCGAACCACTTGCCACCACTCCGTCTGTCGGTATCTTCTCGCCCGGCCGGACGACCATGAGGTCTCCCTTTTTGAGCTCCTGGATCGGAATCCTGACCTCAGAGCCATCTCGCACTATGGTTGCTTCTTTTGCCTCCAAAGTGAGCAGCTTTTTTATCGCCTGGGAAGCCCGGCCCTTTGCTTTGATCTCTATGTAGCGTCCCGTGAGACGAAAGGCCATAATCATGCCGGCCACACCTGCAAAGCTACTAAAGGACGGGCCGATACCGAACTGGTGCAAAAGGGATACAACGCCTGTCGAAACCGAGGCCAGAGTGCCCATGGCTATGAGAACATCCATGTTCGGAGCCAGGTGTACGGCTGACTTTATCGCGCTCTTCAAAGTATCTCTTCCCGGAATAAATAGCACAAAGGCTGCCAGAGCAATCATCGCGATTTCGGCGCCGATTTTCCCCAGAAAATGATAGCCGAAGATCATCTCCGGCAGCATCCAGAGGATGATGGGAACGGTGGCACCCCAGGCCCATACCATGCGCTTCCGAGCCGAATCAATCTTGCGCTGATCCCTGTCCAGCTCGGTTTCGGATTCAAGGGGCTCATCCTTCCAATCCAATACCTCATAACCGGCATCAGCGACAGCCCTCGCCATGTCTTCAAAATTCACCAAATCTGCATAATAGGTGACTCTGGCTGACTCGGTGGCGAGATTCACAGAGGCATCGGAGACCCCGTCGATCCCCTTAAGCGCTTTTTCAACATGGGCGACACAACTGGCACAGTGCATGCCTTCGATCAGCAATTTTCTCGTTTCCCCTTTCATCTGCCAACGCCTCCGGTATCTAATAGTCTCTAGCTTTAATATACCGCACCCCCCAGGGGTATGTCAAAGGAAATAGACATATCCCCACAAGGCATCGTTTATGCTCGAGTCCTTCAATTTCAGTTCTTATTTTTTTGGGCTTTCTTTACATCCATGTCGTTCGTAAAGTCCACAATTCCAGGAAGCAGGCGATAAACAAAACAGAAAAACTGGTCTAGTAAAGTCGGTATGATGACAAACTTCCCCTTCATTAATCCTTTTATCAATCCCTGGGCTATGAAATCTGGGGAAACAACTTTGGTCCAAGAGGTGATCACTTTGGTTTCTATTGGTTTTGTCTTGTTCTCTGCCTGAAATCCAGGGGTATCGGTGTCCGTTGGAACCAGTACCGATACGGAGATCCCGTAGGGTTTGAGCTCGCGCTTCAATACACGCGAGAAGGCAACAACAGCCGACTTGGAGGCACAGTAGTCGCTCAATCCAAAGATCGGAATCAGCCCTGCAACTGAAGAGACGTTGACGATCTGGCCTGATCCCCGTTCCTTCATGAAAGGCGCCAATACAGAGCAAGTGTTCCAGGTTCCGTAGAGATTGACCTTTATGATCTCGTCGAACTGTTCGAAGGGTATCTGATCAAAATAGTTAGGCATCGACCTGCCGGCACAGTTTATGAGAAGATCCGGCACTCCGTTTGCCTCAACCGCTGCTACCATGACGCGCTTTACTTCCTGATACTCTGAAACATCGAGTGGCTGGCATCCGAAGCGCTGCAAGTCACGGATTTGGTGTGTTCGCACTTCCTTCAGCGCCGTCTCGAGTCCGGCGCGATTGCGAGCAAACATAACGATATTCGCCCCCCTCGCAGCAAGGGCTTTTGCGATGGCCAGTCCGATTCCACTGGATCCACCCGTTAGATATACTGTTTTTTCTTCAAAGCATTTTATTTTCATCCTCATGAAGCTAACATTTTTGCGGAGTCCCCGCAACGTATCTCCTTGACATGGGATACGGTTTCGAGGATGATCCCTCACATGAAATCGACAATACATACATGGGAAAAACTGGACCTTCGTTTCAAGGCGGAGAAGAGCTACAACAACCCCTACACGGACGTCATAGTATGGGTGGATCTCGAGGGCCCGGAATTCAAAAGCCGCTGTTATGGATTCTGGGACGGGGGCGACGATTTCGGCGTCGGGGTTAGGGCGACGGCTCGAGTAGATTGGAACTGGCGCAGCGGATGTTCCACCGATGACAAAGGGCTCTCTGGACAAACCGGAACGTTCGAAGCGACAGCGTGGACTGAGAAGGAAAAGGCAGCCAATCCGTGCCGGAGGGGCTTCATTCGCGCAACGAAAAGTGGCCATGCCTTCCAGTATGCCGACGGATCGCCGTATTTTTTAATGGGCGACACGTGGTGGGCCACCGGCACGTTTCGCTTTCCTTGGGCCAAGTTCAGCGACAATAGCGATCACAGCTTCGAGGCGTACGTCGAGCTGCGAAAGTCTCAGTCCTACAACTGCGTAGCCATTATCGCGGCGCTGCCCAACTGGGCTGCCGACGGCAAACCCGCCACCCTGGAGACTGAGGATGGACTCGTTCTGCGGGCTGCCTGGAAGGAGACGGACTCCGGACACGCCAAGCCCATGCACGACGAGGAGGGCAATACGGCGTTTCATTTTCCGGGCAAAGTACCTGGCTACGGCGAATCCTTTCCCGATCTGGACAGGATCAATACGGCCTACTTTCGCAATCTGGACAAAAAAATCGACTATCTAAACGAAAACGGCATTGTTCCCTTTATCGAGCCAACTCGCCGGGACATCGGCAGAGCCTGGAAAAAGTACCATGAGTGGCCCCAATCCTACGTGCGCTACATCCAATACGTCTGGGCCCGCTATCAGGCCAACAACTGCCTCTTCAGCCCCATTCATTACGACACGGGAGCTTTAAGCGTTTCGGCACCCGACTGGAACGAAGCGGCCAACCGGACGGTTGAGCAGTTCGGCCCTCCACCCTTTGGGACTCCGGTGGGATGCAACTCCCACGGCAACTCACTCATGGATTTCGGCCACATCGGCGAGGCGCGTTGGCTCAGCTTTCACCAGGCCGGAAACGGCCGACGGGATCACTACAGCTACAGCCAGCTCACAGATCTTTTCAACACCAATCCTCCCGTACCTGCCATAAACGGAGAGCCCCAATACGAGGGCATGGTAACCCTGACATCGAGATACGGCGATGACTGGTACTACGGCGACGTTCGGCTGACTCCATCCCCGAGTGATGACGGTGCGCGCTACATCCGCTCGGCAGCTTACGGGAGCGTTCTCTCCGGGGGGCTGGCCGGCCACATCTATGGCGCCGGCGGCTGGGACGGCGGCCTCTGGCGAGGCGATGTCGAGGACGCCTCCCCTGTAAAGGTTTGGGAGAGCATAAAGTGGCCGGGAGCGGCCCATATGCAGCACCTGGCTGCATTCATGCTGTCCGAAGGATCGCGATACTGGGACATGCAACCGCGACCTGAGCTACTCACCCCCAACAGGCACGGTCCGGTCACCAGTTATGACGGGTGGTCCTACTGTGCCACCACGCCGGCCCGGGATCTGATCTTTATCTATCAGGAGCAGGACACTCCCAAGACATCTCTCGGGGGATTGAAGGCGCAGGCGCAGTATACGGTCCAATGGTTTGATCCGAGATCCGGTCAATGGAAGGGAGAAAGCTCGATCCAGGCGGACAGTGGAGGGAAACTAATTTTGCCGCCCAAACCCTCGAACACAGACTGGGCCCTCAAGCTCAAAGCGGAATGATAGGAACCCTAAGAGTATCATTCACTATTGAAACGCCCGCAGCACCGAAGCGATTCCCTCATGGAACCGCGTGTACCGACTGAAGCCAAGACGACGGATCTTGGTGTTGTTCAGATGAGCGTTGAGCGGCCTCCTGGCGCCGCTACGAGGATTGGGATCCGGATAGATCCTGTGCCGAGGGATGCCGGACTGACGGGCGATTTCCACGACCATGCCGTATTTCGTAAACGGCTCTTCCGCGGTGTAATGATAGATGCCTGTGGCCTCCTTCTCGATGAGAAAACGGATGGCCTCGGCTACATCCGGAGTGTACGTGGGATAACGGATATCCCGATCGTCAAAGAAAACCTCCTGATCGCCTGCGTCTCGGAGCAGCTTTAGCATAGCTGTAATCGAGCTCTCTTGGATGTCCGTGCTTGGTCCGTACAGAATAGGGATCCGCAGAATGCAGGATCGAGAGTCGAGATTGACTATCCCCTTTTCAGCCTCCACTTTGGATTCGGCATAAAAGTTGAGCGGATTCGGCGCATCCTGCTCGTTGTACGGTGGCGAGAGGCCATCGAAAACATAGTCGGTAGAAATGAAGATAAAGAGCGCCCCGACGGTTTGAGCCAGTCTCGCCAGGTTTTCTGCAACATCGACGTTCAGCGCCCAGGCCTGCTCGCGATTTTGCTCCATCGCATCTGGCCAGCGTTCGGCGGCCGCGTGCACAACGATTTGAGGGCGGAAGCGGCGAAAAGCTGTCGCAGCAGCCTCTCCATCAAGGAGATTTACCCTTTCGAGATTTGCCGGTCTCCTGTACGCCCATCCCTCCACCGCCCCCCGGAGGGAGAGAACGCGCATCACTTCTCTTCCCAATAGCCCGCTCGCACCTGTTACGAGGATTCTCGTTTCTCTATTCACAATCTCCTCCGAGTGTTTCCCCAGGACTCATTCTTCCATTCCACTTGTCACCAGAGCGGCTCAGAAACCACGTAGCGTGGTGCTGGTACGCCGGATCAGCCCCTCTCGCGGTTTCCTCTTCAAAACGATATATTCGATATTACGCTCCTTGCAGAATCGACGTTTCTCCGGTTTATCACCATCCTCGTTGGCCAGGTACCGATCCGGCTTGAATCTCTCCACCTCCGGCTCCGCATCCATCCAGCCGTGGCCTGTAGAGATGACCGCGGCTTTGACGTATCTGACAGCCTGGATCATATAGCGTCTTTCGTCCTGCGAGAAGAGAGGATGTCCCTCCCCCTTTAGCAGGCGCACATTCGCGTCGTGCCCAACAACTACAATGAGGTCTCCATACTCAGCGGCCTCTTCGAAAAAACGTACGTGCCCCGAATGAAACCAGTCGAAGCATCCGGTGACCAGGACCCTCGGCGGACGCCCGCCCCTGTCCTCCGCAAAATCCGATAGGACCTCTTCCGGCTCTTGGGGAAATCCATGCATCTCGTCGGCCCCTATCACCCGGTACTGTATCTCGTGACGGTCACAGAAATCGCGTTTTTTCTCGCTTTGGCTCTCCTCCGGCACGACCCACATATCAGGCAGGGGAGTAGGCATCTCGCCAACAGGCAACTCATTCGGATCAAAAGGGGCGCTTCCAGCAATGATCCTGTCGACATATCGTATCGCCTCGATCAGATAGATTCGCTCCTCTACCGGCAGTTTTGGCTTCTTTCCGGTCATGGACTCGATCATTCTGTCGGACCAGAGTAGCACGGTGACGGGGCCCAAACGCGAAGCTTCGTGAAGCAATCGAACATGATGGGACCTGAAGTTATCAAAATCAGCCGATACGATGACGCGTCTCGGACCTCGTCGTTTCATTATGCGATTCTAACCTTTACCTTGATTCCCCCTGGTACAGGCTTCTCGGCAACGACAAACAGATATCCGCCGCCGCATCCTGAATACATGGCTCCGGCGTACCGTTCCTGGTAGTGTTTCAGGATGGCCTTCAGGTCCACAGTCAGTGACCGATGTCGCACTGTATTGGGGAGGATCGCTTCCCAACACTCCATGCATTTGTTCATCGATTCGCCGAGCCCCTTCGGGTCCCGATTCAGCATAGACGCATAACAGGATTTTCCGCTCTCTCCCAACCTGGCAATCCATTCTGGATCGAGATTTTTGATTTCCAGCGGATTGTACCCATCAGGACGCTGTGCAATGGGCAGCATATTCAAAACCCCTTCCAGCCAACTCGCGACCTCGGGATCGTTATTTGATTCGATGTGTCTTGGAAATACCCCGCCCTCGAAATCGAAGTCGAAGTCCAATCTGCTTATGCCGGGATAGACCAAACCTATCATGTCTTGAGAACCCGAAGGCTCGAGCTTGCCCCTGTTCTCCTCTTCGTACAATTCACGGACGAGCTCTTGCGGTTTCCGTGCAGGAAGCTTCCCATTCCACAGTCTAGCGGCGACCTTTCTGGTGCTGGATGCGAAACCGCACCGATCCATAAGGAGGAAAGTGGGCTCCAGAGAGACCACCACCATAGATCCCGGAGGAGAGGGGTTGTGCCGGGAAACAAACGGCTGATCGATCCATCCGCCAGCCAGAGCCAGGCGGTTGGGAATACTCCCTACGATATCCGAACCACGCGCCGGCCTATCGCAGTTCTTCATCAACTGATGGTCGGTTTTCCCGCTTTTCGATCTACATACTGCTGCTCGATCCAGCGGTAGGTCTTCTCCATCCCGTCCCGAAGCGGGGTATCGGGCTCCCACTTCAACACGCTCTTGATAAAGGTGTTATCACTGTTACGGCCGGCTACTCCTTTGGGCGCGTCCAGCTTGTAGTTTCGCTTGAGCTTGATTCCTCCAATCTCCTCCACCATATCCACTAATTCATTGATAGATACGAGGAAGTTGGAGCCGAGGTTGATCGGTGTGGCAATCAGCTCTTCACAGTGAGTGATCATATCGATGCCCCGGGTACAATCGTCGATATACATGAAGCTTCGAGTCTGTGTGCCATCACCCCAAATCTCAATTTCGTGCCTGTTTCTGTCCTTGGCCTCGATCACCTTTCTGCAGAGGGCCGCAGGAGCTTTTTCGCGTCCCCCGTCCCACGTGCCGTTGGGCCCGTACACATTATGAAATCGGGCTATAAAGGTCTTCAAGCCACGCTCGGCCCAGTACTCTTGGCAGAACATCTCGGACATCAGCTTCTCCCATCCGTAGCCCCGCTCCGCCATCGCGGGATAGGCATCGGACTCCTTGAGAGCTCTGACGTTAGGATCCTTCTGCAGGTCGGTGTTGTAGGCGCAGGCAGAGGAGGAGTAGAAGTAACGCTCCGCTCCAGCCCGGTACGCCGCCTCAATCAGGTGGGTGTTGATAAGTATGCTTCGAAGACACTCCACCCGGAACCTCTCGATAAAACCCATTCCCCCCATATCGGCCGCAAGGTTGTAGACTTCTGTCGCTCCCTCCACGGCCTGCTTGCAATTCTGTTCAATGCTAACGTCCAGGCAGAGGCACTCCGCGCCCGGCACACGCTGATACCACATCGGAAGAGGCTTCTTGTCCACGGCCCGAATCCTCGTGAAACCTTTTTCTTTGAAGTAGCGCACCAATGAGCCGCCTATAAATCCACCGGCTCCCGCAACAACGATAAGATCACCTCGGTTCATCTATCACTCCAGTCTATCTATTATAGAATGCCCCTATCATACACACCTTTGAACTAGAGACAAGTAGCTGAATGCTTGCAGAAAAGATAATGCCACCATTTCGAATATCCTCTCAGAGAGAAAGGGGGATCGTGAAACCCTCTCAGGGTGCCTCCTCTTGCCGCTGCAGGGTCGCGATGGATGTATCAAGGATAACATGATGATAATAGCTGGGCGGAGGATGTAAGGCGTGCTTATATTTTGACTAAACAGTCCGCCCACCCGATGCGGGCTACGCGCCCCGATGGCTTCGAAACTGCAGTGCAGCGCCTTCGAGTAGGTATATTCTTTTTGAAGTCGAACAAGCAGAAGATGACCGATTTCTTCTAGAAGCTAAATCAAGTCGATCGTCTCCCCGTCTCGGATAGAATCTCTGAGTTGAAGCACCTCATCATGGGTGAGGCTCGTTACGCTACGATCGAACAGGCTAAAATCATCACCGAAACCTATAAGCTCCATGAGAGGGAACCGAAAGCAATAAAGAGAGCTTTAGCCGTCGCCGAAAGCCTCCGCCTAATTGCGATCAGGATCGATCCCGGTGAAATCATCGTCGGCAGCCGAAGCAGAGGCGTAAAGGCGGGCGTCATCTTTCCAGAAGCTGGACTGTCCTGGTTGGAGAGAGAAATCGACACACTGGAATCGAGAGCCCAGGATCCCTTTCACGTCATCTCTGAGGACGTCGATTACCTACGAGAAACCCTCCTCCCGTTCTGGCTCGGAAACACTCTGGAGGACGCCATAAGAAACAATGTAGGCAGCGAGATTCAACTTATGGCAAGGGTTGTGAAATTCAATCAAACCGACCATGCCCAGGGCCACATTATTCCAAACGCACCAGGTTGGCTGAGGAGAGGATCTTCGGGGCCTCTCGAGGAGGTTCGTTCCCAGGCGGAGCATAGCCGCGGTCCGGAGTTGGTTTTTTTGCGTTCTGTCGAGATTGTTCTGGAGGGAGCGAGAGACTTCATCAAACGCTATGGTGACCTTGCCCAATCCCTAAAGGGCAGGAACGAGCACCAATCTTTCCGTCAAGAACTGAATGAAATATCTCGGATTTGCTGCAAGCTTGCAGATGGAGCCGCGGAGACATTTCAGGAAGCCGTTCAATCGCTTTGGTTTCTATTTGTCATTCTGCATCATAGCTGTCCAAGATAAGGGGTATTAATTGCCCGATCTCCTGACTATAATGAGGTAGATGTTTTGAATATCT
>CAZLRN010000025.1:0-18443 GCA_964561715.1 uncultured Spirochaetales bacterium | reverse complement strand
GCGCAAAGCGAAATATACAAAACTCACCAACCCCTTGTCAACAGCAGGACGCTCAGCGCCCTTTTCATGCTACAGCTTGATTCGCTATCCTATCATCGGTCGCTTTGGCCTATCTGCTTAATGAATACTGAGGAGAGGTAGTCAAAAAGAGAAACAACAGCGATCAGAGCGCAGAGAAGAAACACTAGACCTAGCATCTTCTCCAGGAGGGATACGTCCTGTTGCGAAAGAGTCATGAAGTCGATGCTTATTCGAATCATGCCGGCGATTCCGGCGAGGGCGTAAATCCATGCTTTTATTTTTCCAGATAAGCGCGCGCCAACGGTGATTCCCCGCCCTCTTGCGATTTGACGCGCAAAGGCGACTCCTAGATCCCTGTAGACCACAATCAGCAGGATCCACAGGGGCATGATGCCGCCTCCTGCAAAACAGATGAAATAGGTCAGTCGGCTCAAAGAATCAGCAAAGGGATCGAGTAGTTTTCCGAGCTCACTGGTTCGCCCGAGCCTCCTTGCTAGAAAACCGTCTAGAAGGTCACTTGTCTCGATCAAAACAAAGAGGATCCAGAGGACAACGAGATATGATACACGATGGGAGCCCGTCCAGGTTCCCAAAAAAAAGAAGACAAAGAAGAGAGGCGAGAGAGCGATTCTCGAAAGAGTAAATAAATTGGGTAATGTCATGAAACCTGAGTTTTGATGCTGTTAATACGGTTCATACCAACTCCCGCTGCTTCTGTCAATGGACCCACTCTGCCCGAAGTTGACAGCCTAATGGGTCTCACATAGACTAGGCACATGCCGGATCAGCAAAGCCTTGTTCGCAGCTTGAATCGAAGCGTTTTCTCCCTAACAGCCCTTCAAATTATCATAGCGCTGATTGCTACTTTTTTGTTTTTACTACCCCTCTCGGCATTGCTGCTCTTAACTGCCGTGATCATTCCTTATCATCTTCTGCTCCGCTACCTTCTGTTGAGGAGAAGGCATCAGTTTATCTTCATCATCGATAGCAGACCTCTCGATCGCCTCAATATTTCAAATTTTCTCAGTCTCTTTCGTTTGAGCTCCGCCCCTACCATTTTTTATCTTATTGTCACCGCCAAATATGCAGAGAAGTTCGTATTTGTGCTCCCTTACTTGGTTGCAGTCTTCCTCACAGACCTTTTGGATGGTTATCTCGCACGTCGCTTCAATCAGGTGACTCGTATTGGACAATCTCTCGATTCCGCAACTGACTACTTTCTTCTCTTCAGTATATCTCTCGCTCTGCTCGTTAGCGAGAGAATGCCTGCCTGGTTCTTTGTGCTTGTTTTGATTCGATTTATCCTGATGGCTGCCGGCATGGCCTACATCTACTTCAGACAAGGATTTGTAGATCCGCAATCCTCCTATTTGGGAAAGGCATCTATTGCTGCGATTATGGTCGTAACAGCCTTTCTGGTGTTGGAACTTGTTCTAGAGGGAGTCGCGGTTTCAACTTCAGCGAGAGATTTTCTGAGATCCGTTTCGGATAGGCTGATCTATATGGCTTCTGGAGTTGTTATTACGTCCTGTCTGGAAAAATTAGTGCTCATAGCGCGGACGATCAGAGAAATCAAAACAAACAGGAGCAGGATGTCCCGGAGCAACTAATCGATCTGAACAATTTGGACTCCGCCATCGTTTTGTACCCTGACCGAAAAAGCCGCTAATCCGCTTTCCGATGTCGATTCAATTTCGAAAACTCTTTTGAGATCCATCTCGATCTGGACTGATTTGATTCCTGGTATAAACCTCTCATGCCTTTCGAACAGATCGTAAATCCATTCTGACACTCCTTGGGGCTGCTCAAAGTAGAAATCGGTGTCGCTCTGCCTGAGTCGAAATCCATCTTCCGTCTTCTCCATGCGAAACGATGTCAATCCTTCGAAACGATACCAGGTTTTCGATCCCAGAAAAACGTACAGGTCGTTAAAAATGATAACTTTTACAATCGGAGCAAAATACTGTCCTTCCAGGGATACAATGACCGGCCACTGGCCGAAGGATCCTTCATCGGACGATTTTAGCCCAATCGGTTCTGGCGCTCTTCTCTGCTCGACAACAGGCAAAACCTCCAGTTTCATGTTATCTCCTGTCGATGAGAGCACGCGGATTCGAGCTATTTCGGTCTCTCCTGTAAATGCTCTCACAGACTGAAAAAAGAGCAGGCCCGAAAGGAGGGCGAGCAGGAGAATTAAAGTGATAGGAAGCCCTATGGCACGCTTAAATCGCAACGCTAAAAATGAAGCGGCAAATGTTGCACCAAAAAGATGCAGAACGGCAACGTCCTTAACCTTCTCCGGTCCGGGAACAAACACGCCGCAAGTCGCAAGAACGACGGCAACGCTGAGATAGATGCTCACGAGAGTCCATTTTCTGGTTGTTGCCTGGTCTGAATGCAATCTGGTTCTCCGAGTGGCGCGACTCAGCGCGGCTCCCGTGGCTACGGCAGAAAAAAAGAACCAGAAAAAGGGAGTAAAGAGCAAGGATTGACTAAAAGCCATATACTTCCCGAAACTTGTCTCTCAAGTAAGATCCGAAATAATCAGGATTCAGCGTTTCGCCTGTCACCCGTTTGCAGAGTTCTTCAGCCGGATAGACGCTGCCATGGCGGTGTATGTTTATTCTCAGCCATTCGAGAACAACATGAAGCTTACCATGTTCTATATCTTTTGGTAGAGATGGTATATCGCTTTTCATCTTGTGGAAAAATTGAGCTGCAAAGAGATTGCCCAACGCATAGGTGGGAAAGTATCCGATAGCCCCCATTGACCAGTGGATGTCCTGAAGGACACCCTCCGCGTCATTTTCAGGCATAACACCTAAGAGGGATTGGCATTCTTGTCTCCAAGCCTCGGGGAGATCGGCGACTTTTATCGATCCGTTTACCAGCCTATTCTCGAGGTTGAATCTCAAGATGATATGAAGATTGTAGGTCACCTCGTCAGACTCAATTCTTATAAGCGATGGCGCGACACGATTAACGGCTCGGTAGAAATCTACGTCCGTTACGTTAGAGAGCTCCGCGGGGAAGAGATTTTGGGCTTGAGGATAAAAAAACCGCCAAAAAGCAAAGCTTCTACCAATCATATTTTCCCACATGCGAGATTGGGACTCATGAATTCCCAGTGATGTGCCTCCTGACAAGAGGCTCCCCGCTAATTCCTCATCAAATCCCATCTCGTACAATCCGTGGCCGGCCTCGTGAATCGTGCCAAAAAGACCTGCACTTAAAAGGTTTGCTAGATATCTGGTCGTGAGGCGAATATCTCGATGCCCCAATGTCGTTGAAAAGGGATGCGCTGAGGTGTCGAGTCTGCTATTTTTAAAGCTCACTCCCATTGCCTCGAGAATGGCGATGCTGAGCTTTTTTTGCTTTGAAACGTCATAACTTCTGTGTAAGAAAGAGTTGTCTATCTTTTTGTTGGTGGAAACAATCTCTTTAAGCAGATTGGTAAGTAGACCCTGGAGGGATTCAAAGATACTCGCCACCTGTGAGGTTTTCATCCATGGCTCATATTCGTCTAGCAGTGGATCGTACCTGTTCGCCTCGAAACCAAGGAGCTCGGTCTTTTGGACAATGAGCTCGAGAAGGTCCGTGAAAAATGGGGCAAAAAGGGAGAAATCCGATAGCTCCCTGGCTTTGGCCCATTCCGCCTGGGTCAGGCTCTGCTGTTTGGCAAGCCTTTCGACGAAGTCCTTCGGGAGCTTAATATTTCTGCTGTATCGCTTGAAGACCTCTCGAACAAAGGCCCTGTCTACAACGGTTTCAGTGGAAGTTCCTTGAGGAAGATCATCCGTGGCACCCAGAAGGCTCAGCAGATCACCTGTCTTCGAGGAGGTAATTCTTTCGTGCATCAATCCCTGGATCAGCGCAATCTGTTCTGCGCGCTCTGCAATCGCTTGCTCGGGCATATAGGTTTCCTGATCCCACTCCAATAGCGCAGCCGTGTGTTCCAGGAGCTGGATTTCGTGGTCTATTTCCCTCAGCTGCTCGAGATTCTCACTCATCTCTTTGCCTTCACGTCTTGGTTTCGTAAGTGATTTTTGGATCAGTTTATCCCATTTGCAGGGTTAAGGGAACTTTTTTGCATTGGATATCATAATGTAGTATAATTTACGTCGACAAAATCACTCTTGCATGAATAGGTTGAATCGGTGAGCATTCGATTAAAAATCATTCTAATCGTTCTCCCCTTAATTTTCACGACGCTGCTTTTGACAGGTGTCTCATCCTATTTCTCCGCAACAAATGGCATTACTCATATAGCAAAGGAGTTCCTGGGATTCAAAGCTACGGAGCTGGAAAAGTACGCGGCGAGTCAGTGGTCCCTCCTTGTCGAAAACAATTTTACCGAAAGACCGGACTACGTGACTGCGACCCAAAAAGCGGTCGAAGACTATGCCCGAAGCATTATCCGAAGCGATACCGAGTTGATCTTAGCGATCGATCAAAACGGCGGATTGGAAATGTCGACAGGCGAGGTGGTATTAAAAGAAACCGAACAGGAGACCCTCGCAGGCCTTGCAGCCCAGAAGAAAAAAGAACTGATAAATCCTAAAATAGCCGGACTCGAACGTGTTGCTATGACATTTTATTTCGAGCCCTTTAACTGGTTTGTCCTAGTCACGGAAGATAGGAATACCTTCTATCGCTCGGTCAATCAGATAACTGTGCAGAGTGCTATCATACTGGGAGTCTCCCTTTCTGCTGCGCTCATCATGCTACTTATTCTTGCGCAGTATCTCACGCGCCCACTGACAAAGGTTGTTGGCACCATGAAGGACATAATCTCGACAAACGACCTCTCAGAGCGTGTGCTCGTCGAGTATCACGACGAAATTGGTACCCTGGCTCATACCTTCAACATCATGGTGGGTGAGCTGGAGAAAGCTTACAATCAGATCAAAAACTACGCCTTCAAGGCCGTGCTCTCTCAAAAGAAAGAGGAAAAGATCAGGAACATCTTCCAGAAGTATGTTCCCAACGAGGTGATCGACACTTTCTTTACCAACCCCGAAGCGATGCTGATCGGAGATAACAGAGTGCTCTCAGTGCTCTTCTCTGACATCAGAAGCTTTACATCTATATCCGAGGGTATGGCACCGGATGAGCTGGTCAACTCCCTGAACCGCTACTTTTCCATCATGGTCGATGTCATCATGGCCCGCAATGGGGTGGTCGACAAATACATCGGCGATGCCATCATGGCGTTTTTTGGCGCCCCGGTGAAACACGAAGACGACGCTCTTCAATCCGTTTTGGCGGGGCTCGAAATGACAGCCGCCCTTCCAGAGTTTAACCGCCAGCAGGAAAAAGCGGGACTGAAGCCATGGCAGATAGGTGTGGGCATCAACTATGGCGTGGTGACTGTAGGAAATATCGGGACAGAGAGAAAAATGGATTATACGGTTATCGGGGATATGGTCAACCTGGCATCTCGCTGCGAGGGCTTGACCAAGAAGTACAAGCAGCCTCTGATTATAACCGAGAGTCTCTGGAGCCGAGTAAAAGATAGCCTTCCCTGCAGAGAACTCGACAAGGTGGCCGTGAAAGGAAAAACCAAGGGAGTCGCTATCTACACGGCAAAGCAGAGCCTCTACGACGACGAAAAGAAGGCTTGGGACCTCCATCACTCCGCACTCGAGCACTACTACGGAAAGCGATTCGATGTGGCAGAACAGGAATTCAAGGAAGTACAGCGGATTCTTCGAAGTGACTATGTTGCTGAGATGCTGGAGGAACGCTGCAAGCTCTACGCTGTGAATCCTCCGCCGGCTGATTGGGACGGCGTAGAGATCATGCAGGAAAAGTAGCTTCGTCCCTTGTCGATGAGCCGGTATTCGGTTATATCACCTAGACAACAGCTTTCGATCTAATCTTATCTCTGACCATCTCTGTGAGCTGGGGCAACGTTATGCCGTGCTTCTGCTCACCATCTCGCACGCGTAGTGAGACTGTTTTAGAGCTTTCCTCTTTCTCACCCAAAATCAGCATATACGGTATCTTGTTGTTCTGAGCGTTTCTGATCTTGGCGTTCATCCGGTTATCGCTGAGGTCCGCCTCCACCCGGAAACCCTCGGCTTTGAGGGTCTCTGCAACGTTACTCGCATAGGGGACAAAGGCCTCCGCCACCGGAATAACCATGAGTTGAACAGGGGATAGCCAGACGGGGAAGGCGCCGCCGTAGTGCTCGATTAAAACTCCGAAAAACCTCTCAATCGATCCCAGGAGAGCTCTATGGACCATATAGGGTCGCTTCTCCTGGCCATCGCTATCGACAAAGGTCATATCGAATCGTTCGGGCTCGTTGAAATCGAACTGGATTGTTGTCATCTGCCATTCTCGACCCAGAGCATCCTTGATTTTGAGATCGATCTTGGGCCCGTAAAAGGCGCCTCCCCCTTCGTCGAGCTCATGCTCGAGGTTCTCGATTTCGAGGGCTTTTTTCAACGAAACCAGCGCATCGTTCCACATCTTTTCGTCGCCGACACTTTTTTCGGGCTTTGTGGCCAGATATGCTTTGATGTCCTCAAATCCAAAGGACCGCCACATCCTGAGTGAGAACCGCAGGACCTCGAGAATCTCATCTTCGATTTGATCCGGTGTGCAAATAATATGGGCATCGTCCTGCGTGAAGCCTCTCACCCTGAGCAAACCGTGCAGAACCCCCGATCTTTCATATCGGTAGACCGTCCCCAGCTCGGCCCATCGAAAGGGGAGCTCTCGATAGGAACGCATCTGGGTATTGTAGATGAGAATATGGAAGGGGCAATTCATGGGCTTGAGATAGTAGTCCATCTCATCAATGCTCATGGGGGAATACATGTTTTCGCGAAAGAAATCCAGATGGCCTGAGGTCTCCCACAGCCAGGACTTACCGATGTGGGGGGTGTAGAGGATTTCGTACCCGTTGTCGAGATGTTCCTTCCGCCAAAAGTCTTCTACGACAAGGCGAATGCGTGATCCTTTGGGGTGCCAGTATATAAGGCCGGGTCCGGCCTCGTCGTGCACAGAAAATAGCTCGAGCTCGCGACCGAGCTTTCTATGATCCCTCTTTTCGATCTCTTCCAGGTGCTTTAAGTGGGAACGCAGCTCCTTGGGTGTTTTCCAAACGGTTCCATAGATTCTTTGTAGCATGGGCTTCTTTTCATCGCCCCTCCAGTAAGCGCCCGCGATAGAGAGAAGCTTGAATGCCTTGGAGTTTATCTGGTTCGTATTTTCGACATGAGGCCCCTTACAGAGATCGATAAACGTGTTGTGCGAATATACTGAGATCTCTTCTTCATCTCCTAGCTCTTCGATAAGCTCTATTTTATAGGGCTGATCTTTGAAGATCTCTTTTGCCTGATCCTTTGATATCACCTTCTTCTCGAATTGATGGTTACCCTCTACGATCTCCTGCATGATCCGCTCTATATCGTTCAGATCATCCGGGGCGAGAGCTCGAGGAAGATCGAAATCATAATAGAAGCCGTTTCCGATTGCTGGACCTATTGCGAATTTAGCCTCCGGAAAGAGCTTGAGGACTGCCTCCGCCATGACGTGAGCTGTCGAATGTCTAATTTTTGCTAACTCTTCTGATTCTACCTTCATAATTCTCTGCAACTAAAATGCAATCAGGTATTTCGTTAGAAAATAAGAAAATGGAATTGCTCTGTCAAGCATATCGTTGGCTGCGCCCTACGCAGCCCGCCCACAACCCAAAGCTTATAATATGAATTCTTCACGCATGCCAACTGCTTGCTCCGCAAGCTGCTTACGGAGCAAGCTTGTAGCAATTCCGGCTCACCTCAGTTCAAAAAAAACTTGCTAGAATAACAAGAAATTGAGCCGGAATTGCACCTAGGCTTTCGATCCCGATAGTGCTTTCGTTGACAATACTATCCCGCGTGTATACTATGTGCCTCGACCGGCCAACAACAAACTCAATTCATTAGTTTTTATCCGCTATGAGCGATTTAGGAGGAATGGCAGGGGTGTCCTACTGCAACCGAGGAGTCAAGATACTTCTCGCTGTTTTAGTCGTGGTTTTCTTCTTTCCCTTGACGGCAACCGCATCTGAGGCTGACGAAGCAACCGGTATCCCGTCTTGGTCTTGGCTCGTGATACTCTTTGCATTCAGCTTTTTGCTGGGAATAATCGCCATCATGACCGGACTTGGAGGGGGAGTCCTGTTTGTGCCGATTGTGAGTGGGTTTTTCCCCTTTCACCTTGATTTTGTACGGGGAACCGGGCTGGTGGTGGCATTAGCCGGGGCCATCGCTGCAAGTCCGGGACTTCTGAAAAAGGGTCTCGCCAATATTCGTCTCGCCCTTCCGATGGCTCTTGTTGCATCCATTTTTTCGATACTTGGAGCGGTAGTGGGTCTTTCTCTCCCGACAAAAATAGTGCAGGTCGCTTTGGGAGCAACAATTATTGGAATTGTGATTGTAATGTCCTTGGTAAAAGCATCCGGATTATCTCGATCCCCCAAGCCTGACTTTCTGTCTCGGATACTTGGCATCTACGGTATCTACTACGAAGAGTCACTGGACAAGAATATCTCTTGGAACGTGCAACGTACTCCCGTTGCTTTATTCCTTTTCGTTATTATAGGATTTCTAGCCGGAATGTTTGGAATGGGGGCTGGATGGGCTAATGTCCCCGTTTTAAATTTGGTTCTCGGAGCACCTCTCAAGGTATCTGTGGCCAGCAGTCTTTTGATACTCACCGTCAATGGCACCGCCGCCTCATGGGTTTATCTCAACCGGGGAGCTGTGCTTCCTATCGTATCCATTCCAGCAGTCGCGGGTATCATGCTGGGCACTCAAATAGGTGTGAGAGTTCTTGCAAAAGCCAGGATTCAAATCCTTCGCTGGGTGGTGGTAGGAATTCTCCTCCTCGCCGGAGCAAGATCTCTCCTAAGGGGGCTTTCACTATGGGTTTAGCCGATGACGAATTCTTATCATAGCGCTGATCCTCAACTGCTCTTCGCCCGAAATCTTCGCGTGGCTTCGGTCGTGACGATGATTCTCATTACGTTGAGCTTTCTCCTATACATTCTGAGTCCGCTCCCAAAGAGGGTACCGCTGGAGACCGTCCTGCAAAACTGGCACCTGAGTTCGGCTGAGTTCAACAAAAAACTCGAAATCGGATCCGGATGGGATTGGATTAACCACCTCCGCAACAGCGATACTCTCTGCTTCGCATCGATTGCGCTCATGGCCGTCAGCACACCGATCAGCCTCGCCGTAATGAGTGTGGCCTTTTTTTACCAAGGGAATCGATACTACGGAGTCATAGCCGTTCTGCAGTTTCTCGTGCTATGCTTCGCAGCTATTGAATCGGCAGTCCCATCGTTCTGAGAGGGAGTTCCCGGCACGAAATCGCTTCCGCACATTCTCAGTATCCCTTGCACATCGATGCAGATCGCTCCGTGGTCCTCGTCCACTATCCCAGACACGAGAAACACCCCGATCTCGTCCAGAAGACGGCGATATTTGCGAAACGCGTTCGGAAAGAACACGGTCTCGAATACCGAAAAACGATCCTCGAAACTGACGAAAATCATCAGCTCATCCCTTTTTGTCCAGACCTCCTTGCCTGTCACCAGAAGCCCCGGGACACTAACGGGGCGACCTCTGAAGCGATGCAGTTCGCGCGAGGAGACGACGGGTAAGTACGAAGGCACCAGGGATCGGAACCTCTTCGTAAACAGTCCGACCGGATGACGGGATACCATGACTCCCAGAGTCATGACCTCGTCAAGCAGCTTTCTCCTTTGGGTGTAGTCCCCGATGAAGTTGGGAATGGGGGGGATTAGGAAGAGGTCGTCGGAGTTTCGGATCCTAAAGAAGGCCCAAAACAGAGCCGGTCTTGTGATACCGGCGGCAATCCGATCGAGGGTGCCACTCCTAATTAAGATCCTCATCTCGTAGATGGAGGGCGAGCAGCGTTTCGAGAAGTCAATAATGTCGTGGTAATCGCCCCCCATCTGACGGAGTCGGACAAGGCGCTCGAGAAAACTCTGGCTCAGGCCTCGTAGCTGCTGAAGACCGATTCGGATTGCTTTTCCTTCGGCCTGGGTGTCGATTCGTGCGGATGCGCCTTCAGGTATGCCTTGCCGGAAACCGACGGTTTCCACCGCGTGCTGGATCTGACTCCTGTTGACATCCGGGGGCAGAATCCTGATTCCCATTCGTCTGGCTTCGTTGAGGTAGGTCTGACAGGAATAGAACCCGCCCTGGTTGTTGATCACCGATGCCATGAACTCCACGGGATAGTGACATTTCATATAAGCGAGCTTGTAGGAGACGAGAGCAAAAGCGGCGCTGTGAGCTTTGCAGAAGGAATACTCGGTGAAGGAAAGGATCGTTTTCCAGATTTCTTCGAGGGTGTCCGGATCGCTACCTAGCCTCTCTCCTCCTTTCATGAATTTCGTCCGAAACGCTGCCAGATCCCGATTACGATCCCGCTGATGAATGCTCTTCATCACGATTCGCCTGAAGCACTCGGACTCAGCCGCCGAAAACCCTGCCACAGCCATGGTGACTCGCGAGACATCCTCCTGATAGACCATAATGCCGTAGGTATCCTTCAGCGCCTCGGACATTGCTGGAGCTTGAGAATTTGGTGCTTTGCCGTGCAGCCGATCCACAAACTCTTTGATAAACTCACGGGCCGCAGGTCGGATGATCGAGCTTGCGATTATGAGATGTTCGTAGTCTCCCCTGGCCATCTTCTTGAGCAGCTGCCGGGTGGCGGGAGATTCCACGTAGAAAACACCGATCGTATTTCCCGCTTCGATCAGCCGCCTCGTCCCGACATCGTTCACCGGCTCGAAGTTTTCCCATTCGATATGTCTTCCGTGCCTTTTCTCGACGAGGTGCAGGACATCTCGCAAAACTGCGAGGGACCTGTTGCCAAGTAAATCGATCTTGACCAGTCCTGCTTCTTCGGCCGAATCCTTATCCCAGGCGATGACCGGAAGTCCTTGAGAAGAAAACTGGACGTGCGCGTAATTCGTGATAGCATCCGGAGTGATGACAACCCCCCCGCAGTGAGTTCCAATGTAGCGGACCATTCCCACGATTCTTCGTGCTGATCTCCATATGTAGTCGGGTATCGCCTGTGAGCTTTCCAATTCGCAAAGTCGAGTCAGTCGGTCGACTTCCCGCTGATCGGAGCCGAGGGCTTTTGCCACCTCACGAACCGCTGCGCGAGGCCCGAAGGTCACGTGGTTGGCTACCATCGCAGATCGGTTCGGATACCGGCGGAAGACATAATCGAGCACCGAATCCCTTTCATCCCATGGGAAGTCGATATCTATGTCCGGAGGCCTTGGGCGTCCGGCATTGAGGAAGCGCTCGAAGAAGAGGTTATGTTTAATGGGATCCACGTGGGTGATGCCTAGAAGGAAGGAAACAAGGCTCGACGCGGAGCTCCCGCGGCCACAGGTGCGAGGGCATTGGACAACAAGATCCCGAACCACCAGGAAGTATCCGGAGTATCCCATGCCCCTTATTACAGCGAGCTCTCTGCGCAGGCGACTCTCGATCTCCTCGCACGATTTTCCGAATCGCCTGGAAATGCCCTGTCTGCACAAATGCTGGAGCAAGCGACCTGACTCCTCTTCACTCAGCTCTCGATAACTCGGAAGCACAGGTCCGGGATGAAGCAGAGACGAAGAATCAGCCTCGGCTGCAAGATCCTGGGCGTTTCTCAAGGCTTCGGGCACGGAAGAGAAAAAACGTCCCATCTGCACCGGGGAGGCGATTGTCTATGCAGGAGTGAGGGCTTCTACCTTGGGAAGATCGTCAACAGGAGTGTTAAGATCGATAGCACGAAGGGTTCTGTAAAGCTCTCTGTCATCATCGGATACGCATACCCCATCGTTTAGAGCGACGGTGGGCAACCCAAGTTTTGAAGCCCACCTGACAAGAGCTGCGATCGGACGCCCGTAGATCAGCTTGACATAGAGACCCTCGGTGTTCCTCTCTCGGAGCCTATTCAACAGAGCAACGTTGTCTGACGCCAGCCTCAATCCCTCCCATCCGTTTTCCAGGAGGTCTGCGGCTAAGCTCCAGTCAGATGCCGGTAGTCTCCAACCAGATTTGCCGTAATCGCGGTTGTCGAGCATCCTTGCTCTATCGGCGCGACGGCTGTAGGTCCGTCGCAGAAGAAGAGCTGTGATGAGTCCATTGATGCGAACGAGTCCCTTTCGTGTCATGATGAAGACTGTGGCACTGGGTTTGCCGTCGGGGCACAGGACGACCGAGGCAAGGGGTTTAACACCCTCGGAGGCGGCAGCCTTGAGAAACCTTACCAAACCGTAGGTGTTGTTGATGTCCGATATGCCAACAGTTTGGGCTCCGCCCTCCTTGGCAAGGCGACAGATCTTCTCCGGAGAGAGGATGCCTCTCAAAAGCGAAAAGGAAGAACGCATATGTATGGGGAAGTAGCCGTAGCTTGCGTTATCTCGCTTCATACTATACAAATGTATAGTATAAGGGCTCTGTTGGTCAAGGGCGATGCGGTGAAAACACGGAGGTTGATCAAAGCATCAGCGGGTGTTATTATTGGTTCATATCTGCTATACCTCATTATCCGATTAATCATCGCGAAAATTTTATGTCAGAGAGGAAGAAACGCAAAACGAAGGAGTCTTACTTGCTTAGAAATCGTGCTACTGCCAGGCTTCTGATTACGATTCTACTTGTGTGCTGCACCACTTATCTGTTTTCTCAAGAAAACGAGGAAGAGGATGAGCCGCGGGCAGTTGCTTTTCCCAGACACACCCTTGGTGATCAGCAGCTGGGAATTGGAGCGGGCATGCTGTTCCCTCTCTTTTTTCAGGATTTTAGTGGAGGCTACCACAATCCCAACTTGAGTTTGGGAGCTATTGTCGATCTGCAGTGGAATGCCTATCTCGGCGCAAACTGGAAAATCGGGCTAGACCTTTCGGGCGGCTTTACATTTGGCGTCAATCTGCACACCCTACTGTTGTTGCCCCTCACTTTGAAGGTGAGCTATGTCATAAGCAGCGGGCGATTCGAGTTACCTCTCTTTTTGGGAGTCGGTATCAACATCGTTCGATACCGCGAATGGTCTCATCTCGATCTGATCGCCAAACCCGGCGTGGCTGCATATTGGCGCTACAACCATAACTGGTCATTTGGCCTCACCCTCGAATGGTGGCTCGACTTTCAGTACGTGGATCCCGCAGTCCAAGATATATCTCAGGCTCGAATGGGCAATTTCCTTGCTGTGACTCCGAGCATGCTCTACAATTTTTAGCCCCGAGGAACCAATGACACAGAACAATCGATTTAGTCCATTATCGGTCCTGCCGCTGCGAGTCCTCGCCTTCATCGTCTTGGCGACCGGCATCCTGGGCATCCTTTTGGTCTCCTGTTCAAATCAGGAATTCGCCATCTTTTACTACATCGAGAACGAAGAGGAGCAGAAAGACGACTCCCTGGAAAATGAGCTTTCAATTATCAGTATGGTCAAAGACGGTTCTTTTTACTATATCGCCGCTGGTGGTGATATCTTCAGACGGATGGATACATCTGACAATTGGGACGCGCTGAACTTTCCTTCTGGAGCGGATTATTGCACAGCCCTGACTCTTTTCAACGGCAAGCTGTATGCAGGCTTTCTAGAAGGAGCGAGTACGTTTCGTTTTTACGAAGGAACTCCTGCAATTGATCCAAATTGGCAACGCCTCACCGATCCAAAAATCGACGGCAAGCAGGTTATCAGGGCTGAGGTCATCACGGGCTCTGGGCCAACAGAGCAGCTCTTCGTCATTACCTTCGACAATGAGAAGTACTCTCTCTATTGGAAAACTGCCGTTTCGGCCTTTGAGGACGGAATTCTCGATGCCAGCAGCATGATTAGAAATATCACGTACAATCCTGCCGGACCTCAGTTCTACTGGGTTATATCAGATGATAGTATCTACACTAAAAGCGCAGATCCTCTAATCCCGGGGGTATTCGATTCAAAGCCAGAGATTGAACTTCCGCTTGAGAATGGCGGCTACCGAGGTATCTATTACTCTACGATCCATAATAAATACTACGTATCGACTCTCGAGGGCGTTGTCTTGAGCTCATCGGACGGAAATACCTGGGAGTCCTCGGATAACCAGAGCGTAGCGGGCCAAGATGTCCAGTTCTGGTTCTTTGGTGAGGTCGATAATCGACCAGCTCTAAGCGAGAGCAACGTCATTGTCGGTACAGTAGGCTACGGGATTTTCGAAATGCCGGATGGAGAGGTTTCAAACCTCGATCGCATGTCCGAGTTTATCGCAACGGAGCTGTATTACGGCTGGGTTACAGGCTTCTTTACCGACTACGACGGAGCTACTCCCCTGGTTTTTGTCTGCACAGCTGGCTCTGGTCTATGGCGCAACGAATATGCGTTTCCCGGAGAGTGGGGCGAAAATTGGAGCTGGGAGTAAGTGTTCATTAAAGAGGTTCGAACAATTGAACTATGTTAGCAGGATCGACGATTACGTAATGATCAACCACATGTTGGTCAGTGTTTCGGATAAGAGAAATCTGCGGGATTTGATTCCCCCCCTTCTTCAGATTAATCCAACGATTAGAATTTTCTCCACCGGTGGTACCTTCGAAGCAATCGCGCAGATACTCGGCAGCGAAGCCGGAAAGAATCTCACTCAGGTGGCGGATTACACCGGACAACCCGAGATGCAGGGGGGGGTGGTAAAAACTCTGGATTTTAAGATTTATCTCGGGCTGTTGAGCGAGACGTATAACTCGCAGCATTCAAAGGATCTGGATCGGGCAGGCGCAGTTCCCATCGACTTGGTTGTAGTTAATCTCTATCCCTTTGAGCAGATAATTGCTAAACCAGATGTGACCCTGGAGAGGGCCCGGGGCAATATTGATATCGGCGGTCCCTGCATGATTAGGGCATCTGCGAAAAACTTTCACCGGGTAGCTGTTTTAACGGATCCAGAGGATTATACAGATTTCCTACAGGATCTTCGGGATCATGGTTGTAGGAGCACTCTCAAGGAGCGATACAGGTTAGCCCAAAAAGCGTTCCGGCACACGGCGCTTTACGACAAGGCCATTTCGTCATACCTGGAGAGCTGTCCCTTTGAAGAGATATTAGGCGAATACACTGTATCTTAGTAAAAGACCACAGCTTCGTCGGCGGTGCGTCGCTACGACCGCTGCAAAGCAGGTGACTTTTACAAAGCAGACCATGTTATGTTAGGCGTAAGAACACCGATATGGCGGGATTGAAGAGTCTGCTCCATCATTGCATCTGGCTTTTCAGGGGGGTGCGGGTGTTCGGCCTCGTCGGCAAGGCCGGAACCGGTAAAAGCTTTAGAGCGCAGCTTATAGCAAAGCGGAACGGAATCGAAATGCTCATCGATGACGGGCTGCTCATTCGAGATCAGCGTATCATTGCGGGCAAATCGGCCAAGCAAGCCCAAGGAGCCTATTCCGCTGTCAAGGCCGCGTTGTTTGATGACCCCCAACATACCCGCGATGTCCGAGTTGCTCTTGAAAAGGAAAAGTTTAAGCGGATACTCATTCTGGGCACTTCGGAGCGAATGATACAACGGATCGCAAGAAGGCTCCACCTGCCTAGTCCATCAAAGATAATAAAGATCGAAGATGTGGCAACGCCCGAAGAGATCGAAACGGCAAGACAGTCTAGAATTCAGGATGGGAAACACATCATTCCTGTTCCCGCCATCGAAGTCAAAAGAAGACATTCTCATATATTTTTTAACGCCGTCAAAATTTTTTTTAAGCGCCAGTTCGGTGTATTGAAAAAACATGACGTCTTCGAGAAATCGATTGTAAGACCTGTTTTCGTCAATAAAGGGCGAATATCAATATCTGAGGAAGCTCTTACTCAGATGATTCTCCACTGCGTAGCCGAATTCGATCCCGATCTCTCCGTTAAAAAAGTTATCTTCACAGATAGACGAAATAACTATGCTATCGAAGTGCTTCTGAGAGTGCCTTTCAAATCTCAGCTCGCCGGTTCGATCCATGCTCTTCAGGCCTACATCCTCGAAAACATAGAATCCTATACTGGTCTGTTGCTCGAGGAGGTGAGCATCACTATCGACACAATCTCTCGATAAGCCGCGATCATTGTTTTTTCGTTTGACAGCATACTGAGCACCTACTATGATATAATTAGAAAGTGGTATCAGGAGGGCACATGAAACATTTTGCGGTGATAGTTTTCTGCCTTTTTGCCGTCGCTCTTTTTGGTCAATCACCGAATTTCATCGACACAACTGATCACTATCGGGTCTACACCGACGTAAGTAAAGACTACGCCGAAGATGTTGCTAAAAGGCTCGAAGGAGCACTGGTGCTCTTCAACGAGATGTTCCATTTCGATCTATCCGTGCTTCCTGACAAGTTCAAAGTAATCCTATTCAGCGATAAAAGCGGATTTGACAGCTACCTGACGCGTATTCTCAACCACTCACGAGCCAATTTCGTCTACATACACTACACGGATTTCAGGAGAAGCGAGCTTGTTGGGTTCAGAAAAGCGGATGAACTGGCTTTCAACGCATCACTGCTTCATCAGGCGTTTATTCAGTTTCTCAAAACATACATTCCAAATCCGCCAATATGGCTCCGCGAAGGTATAGCCACATACTTCGAAAATTCGAGTTTTGACGCCACTAAGGGTCAATTCCAATTCAAGCCCAATTATGCCTGGCTGGACTCTCTCAAGACAATCCTGTCAGGCCGCTCGACTGGCAAAAGCCCAATCCCTCTCTCTGTCCTTTTGACAATGGATAATGACAGCGTGCAAGAGAAAGTCAATATTTTTTATCCCGAGGCCTGGGGAGTTGTTACGTTTCTGCTGCATTCAGAAGACAAGAGATATAATCGGATTTTTTGGGAAACCCTGCATGCCCTCGATGCGGAAAAATCAATTCATGATAACTCACTTATCGTAATGAAGAACGTTTTCAGCTGGTACGATGAGTCTCAGATGATCAAGGATTTTACAGCCTATATTCAATCGATCAAAACCTTTAATGATCTAATCACGCAAGGCATCAATTATTACACGACAGAAGATTATGACAAGTCCTACGACCTCTTCATGGAATCACTCACCGTTGAGCCTAAGAACTACATTCCCTATTACTATCTAGGATTGATAAGCTACTCTCAGAGGGAATACGCCCAAGCCGAGGGATACTACAAGGCCGCTCTAGCCTTGGGCGCTGAGGAATCAGTCACTAAATATGCGCTTGGCGTGAACGCCTACGCCGACAATCGCTACGAAATCGCTACCTCTTACCTCAAGGAAGCGAAGGAACTAGATGCGTCCAAATACAGCGATAAGGTGGACTCCCTATTGCAGCGGATGGAAGAGTCTCGCTAAATCGTCGATTTCGATTTTCGTTTTTTTCGAGATCGCCTCTGCTTAGTCGAACGACCCAGCTCGTCCGTGGCACGCAGTCTACCTGTGTATTGGCCCGAGGTTCTCTTTTTTGTCTGCGTTCGCAGCTGCAACCAAGATTGCTCCAGAGTATCATCTTTTTGTTTGAGAGCGTTTTTAATAGCTCTAGAAACAATCAGGAGATCTCTATTGGAGGGCACGAGAGGTTTCATTGCGGACCGAAGTGACTGCTGGATCGAGATAAGAGGTTCCCTCACCCATTCAGGATGAATTCCTGCAAGATCGAAAAAGAGGCCGGCTAAGCATTTTCCTCGCTCGATTCTTTGGGTATTGTTCTTGAAGATCCGGTCTATATCTCTCAATCGCTTGAAGAGCGGTGAGTTGTCAAGATTTTTCTGGCGAATCCGCAGGAGAGGCGCTATAGATGGGAGCAGCACCTCGAACAGTTTGAGATGATAGGCCATGTGCAGTATGCGATGTGAGTTACCAGACTCCAGAATCTTATACATTTCTTCTGTAAGACGCTCAGGAGAACAGCTCATCATCGTGTTGCGCCAGCGTCTGATCGTCAACCGAGCGGTTAGAGGCAGAGTAAAATTCAGAATCGATGCATATTTGACGGCGCGAATCATCCTGACAGGATCTTCAAGAAATGAGCTCTTAACCGGTCCAAGGACCCTGACCCTTCGCTTGCGTATGTCCGTGATGCCCTCGACATAATCAATGATCTGTTCATTCTGGGGAGAATAAAAAAGGGCATTGAGACTGAAATCTCGACGAAAGGCATCTTCGCTCAAGGTTCCATAGATATTGTTATTCTCCGGTTCCGCCGTGCTCGATCGGAACGTAGAGACTTCGATAGTTTTACCGCTTCCGTAATAGATGTGAACCAATTTGAAACGTCTGCCAATGATTCTCGACCGCCTGAAGAGCCGCCTTATCTTGTGAGGTCGAGCATCAGTCGCTATATCGAAGTCTTTCGGCCGCTTGCCGAGGAGAAGATCACGTAC
>CAZLRN010000024.1:0-18990 GCA_964561715.1 uncultured Spirochaetales bacterium | reverse complement strand
GGTGCCTACCGAGGAGTCTGGCTCCTTTGATGTGAGCGTCGGCCTCTACTTCGTCACTTCTCTCGGAATCGTGAGAGACTGAGAGCAAGCAAATACCTATAGCGCGCTGGCATATCACCCAGGCTAAAGTTTAGCAAAAAGGACACTAGTGCCGCTTCCTCCCTAAAAGAGGTTTATCCCTAGCGTGAAATATGCGTTTGGAAGCACTAGATAGAGAGTACAGAAAAAAAGGCCAAATCCTAGCTGAATTCGAACCATAGCGGGTTGATGGGCATCGAGGTGAGAAAGTTAGACAGATCGAAAACAATAAATTAGTCTTGATGGCGGATGGGATAGCTTTGGGCGATGGCAGATTCGTAGAAGTTCTTGCATAGCAAGAACTTCTCAAGGAGTTTGGCTTTGCCAAACTCCACACTGCTACTGGTTCAAAACTATTGGGCGATGTCAGATTTGAACTGACGACTTCTACCGTGTGAAGATAGCACTCTACCACTGAGTTAATCGCCCTAATTGAGCCGATATTATCACAGGACGCCGGGATTCGTCAATTGTGTTTGAACCAAATATTTCCACACGGCGTTGAATCGGCGGCTGCCCTTTTTGACCGCTGGAAAAGCGTCTGCCGTGAGCTGCAAATCGAACTTAACGGATGAGTAGTGTAGTAATATATGAAAACAATGTCTGTTTTTTTATACACCTTTTTGCAGAACCGCCTAACGCATACATTGAGCCTGCAAATAACTCACTGTGGCTTATAAAGATATTTAGATTTGAATGCTCGTTTTTTTGGTATGAATCTTGCTTAACTATTTCTGAGTAATTTATGGATAGGATACTGGCTATTTCGAATCGATTGTACAACTCGAGACTAAGCATCCAGATCCGAACAGAGATCGTTCGAAAGGCCATCCATTTGCTTATTGCCCTTGTTCCCCTCCTCGCATCGATTGATGTTAGCTTCACGATGGGACTTCTCGGTGCGGGGACACTTTTTTATATCTTCGCCGAACACGCGCGAAGACATGGCGTTTCCGTTCTCTTTATTTCTGATCTAACTGTCATCGCCTCACGGGCCCGCGATAGGGGCCGTTTTGTTCTGGGTCCTGTCACATTGGGTATTGGGGCCATGCTGGCCCTGCTCCTCTATCCAGGCGAAGCTTCAATCATCGCTATTTACGCCCTCGCCTTTGGCGATAGTGCGGCCAGCCTCGTGGGCAAGATGATCGGCGGGCCTGTCCTTCCCTTTACCAAGGGCAAAACCGTTGCAGGCAGCCTTGCCTGTTTCACCGTTGTCTTTGCAGTGACCAATCGAATGACCGGAAATCTCTTCATCGCAATCGTGGTTGCGCTTGCTGCAACGATTTTCGAGGCCATGCCTGCAACAGACATGGACAACATCCTCGTACCGGTAGGGACAGGATTTGTGGCCTACCACCTCCTGGTTTTTTAGCCTCCCTTCTCTTTTCCTTCTTTTTCTTTTCCTCCTCCGCCTCCTCTCACGTCCAGAGATAAACACGGTAGATCTGCTTGCTGAAGAGCCAGATGCCGACGCTTGCCAAAACGATGCTGACGGCAATGGGCAGGGGTGAAAGGGTGAGAATCAGCAGCTCTCTTCCGATCAATATCAGGAACACCCCGAGTGCAATCCAGGCAAAGGGCGGTTTCTCCCTCCTGTAAGCGGCTATCAGGTAGTTTAGGATGGTGACAATTTCCAAAACGATGGTGACTATCCAATGGCTCTTAACGTCCCCGAGCTTGTAGAGGAAATTTCTCATTATAATCGATGAATCGAAGGGCAGCGTGTAGGTGAGAGCGAGGGAAATGAGGACGGGTGATAGCATGAGAATTGGAAACTTTTGGTAACTCATCTCTATGGCGTAGAGGCTGGAGAAGAGGAGAGAAAGCAGCCCGAAGAACCTTCCAAAGAGGAGGATCTTAGAGAGCAGAATGCTCAGAAACACCGGGGCCCCTGTCACGATCGCAATCCCGCTCCAAAGCCATATCACCTCGAAGGAGATCGAAAAGAGGAAAAACATGAAAAAGAATATCTCGGCGGACGCTGTTCTCTGGTAGAGTCTCTTGAGAACGGTGCAGGAGACGAGGCATATGAGAATCAGGATAAACAAACCGCCCAAATACCACAGGTGGTACCAGCTCGGACGTGTTTTCTGGGAGGCTTGATCCTCGATTTGGTGGAAAATCTGCTCAAATCCAATCCACCCGGTGGAGAGGATAAGAACGAATGTCACGAGGTATGCAAAGAGCAAAATGCTCGTGAGAACGATTCCAGCGACAAGTATATTATTTCTGTATCCGTAAGGCATTTATCTGTATAGGACGTATACAAAAAACTACAGGTTTTTTCAATATGTTCGATATTTTAGATAGGCCAGCAAAGTTTTATGCAGCCGCATATCCTTGTGCTCGTAGGAGTAAATATGAAGATAAAGGTCGCTTTTATTGCTCTGTTTTTTTTATGTGCAGGCCTACTCTCAGCTGGAGATATCGCCCAGTTTGTCAACCTGGGCTTCTCCGATGACAGCCGCTTCTTCATGTTTGCCCAGTATGGCGTCCAGGAAACGACTTCTTTCCCCTATGCCGATCTGTTTGTAGTGGATGTGCCAGCCAACAAGTTTGTTTCGCAGGGAGTCAAACATGGTGTGTACAGGGAACCCTCCGAACCTGGATACAGCGGAGAGGGAGCTCTCTTCAATCTTTTAGGAGAGAACCTATCGCTCAAGAAGAGCTACGACATTTGGCATCTGAGGACCGGCAGGTTGTTATATCTGCTGGTCGATGGGGACAAACCGAAATCAGAGCTCGATTTCAGAGATTTCGTGAGCGGTAAGCAGTACAGGGTCCGCCTCGTTCAGTCTGCTCACGGTTCAGGCAAAACAACCAGCTCTTCTTTTTATATAGAACTGACCATCATCAGCAGTAGCGGCACGATGAAAGATTATACCGTTGGTTTGCCCAATTATGAGCGAAAGGGAGTGAAGGGTTACAGGATACGACAGATTCTTCTCGCTCCGGACGGGCGCTCAATGATTTTTGTTGTCGAAAAGGAAGAAGTCGACACTTCGGGGTCCAATTTCCGTTATATGATCGAAACGCTTCGCATTAACTAAAGATCCCTTAACCTTTCAGTTGCTTGCACCACACTACAGAGGAGTGCCGTCGAGACATCGCCTGTGAGGCAAATGGGTAATCAAAATCCCTTTGTGCTATAATGGTCTGTAAAGCATCGGCACCGAGGCGTTTTATGAGAAGCGGCAAATTCGCAATCTTCTTCATCCTCCTGCTACTCGTGCTTCCGCTTTCAGCGATTCGTGCACTGGATTGGATCGAAGTGGACGCTGGGCTGATGATTCTCATCAATACCTATGAGGACAGCGCCCCCAGCCCTTTGCTCAATCACCTCGGTGTATCCATACCCATTCCGTTGATTTCGGCTGAAAGCCCCCTCTATTGGGACGCCTCACTTCTATTCTTCTTCCCCCTCTACTATCAGCACAATGAGGCTGGCGATGCGCCTAAGTTTTCGCCGGCAGAGATCGAGAAAGCTGATACCCTCTGGACTCTCGGGATCATCCTCGAAACCCGTTTTGGCTACATGTTCACCCTGAGTGAAAGGGTACGTCTTGGTGGAGCGGCTGGCTTAGCCGCGGTATTCCGTCTTCCGATTGTGGCCATCGAAGGGGGGAGCGCGCACCAGGGGGAGGCATGGTCCTACTTTCTCGCTCGATCTGTCTATCCGCAGGTTGAAATTGCCTGTGTTTGGGATGTTCTCGACAAGCTGGGTCTCGTTTTTTCAGTTCGCGGACTCTTTCCTATCTTTCACCTCTGGGATGGAGAGAACCTGCCTTTTTTTGATCAGTTTTTTTTGATGGCAAATCTCGGATTCCGTATCTATCTCAAGTGATTCGAGTAGCTCTCGCCTCTTTTGTTTTTGAAAGGTATAAATCTGACGGGCATTATGCTCTTTCTCTCGTAGAAAATCTCGCCATCAGTGGATACAGTCTTGGTGATTTTCAACAGTGTCTGGCCTGACGGCGGGCCTACCGGTATGATCAAACACCCTCCGGGGCGTAACTGCTTGAGCAGAAGCGGGGGGATGTGATCGATCGAGCAGGTAACCAGAATGCTATGATAGGGCGCATTTTCCGCCCAGCCGTAGTAACCATCCGCAGACTTGCGCTTGATATGGGAGTATTCGGGGTAACGGTGCTCTATATCTTGGATAAGCTGATCCGTCTCCTTAGCCAACGCTTCGATGATTTCTACCGTGAAGACATGATCGGTCAGGTGAGACAGCAGAGCGCTCTGATATCCTGAGCCTGTTCCGATTTCCAAAACCCGATCATCCTTTGCGGGATTTGCCGCCTGGGTCATAATCGAAACAACCCATGGATCCGTAATCGTAGACCCATAACCGATGGGCATGTAGCTGTGTTCATACGCGCGTGACCTGTTGTGTTCTCGGATAAAAATCTCTCGGGGAGTTTTCAGAAAGGCTTTGCGAACCCTCTCATCCTGAATGCTCGACCAGTCGACGAGATCCTGCACGCATTGCCAACGCCATCGAATGAAGCGCTCCTCCTCCTGAGTGTGCTCGAGCATCCAGGCCACATAGGCTTCTCTGTCGTTTAGCGGAAGATCCGATATGTTTTCTGCGGAGGCTTTTTGCACAGGATCTTCTCCCGCAGCTTTTTTTGGCGAAGAATCACGATTGATCGATGAGGCGCTTATGATGGATCTAGATGCGCGTTGCGGCTGCACCTGAGATTTGAAGGACAGGCGACCTGCTATAAAACCTATAACTAACAATAAGCAGAGAAATGCGATCGTAACGGTTGGAGACCTAGAATTCACGCTATCTAAACAAAGCCGGTAAGGAAGCGAAATAGCTACTTCTTCGGTTCGGCTGCCGCCTTGCTCCGGGATATGATAAGGATCGTGGGAGTCTTGAGAGCGTCGAAGATTTCTTCGGCCGAATAGTATCGATTTTTGCCGATCATACTCACCCCGTCGGAATATCTAACGCTGTTTTGCCACCAGTCCCCGGGGATCGGATCGTAGGTGACAAAATATTCTTTGTCCAGACTGTAGCCTTTGATAATGATGTAATGACCGACAGAATCGTTGTAGTATCTGTCAAAGAGGGTTTGTTGAATGTTGCTTTTCGTTTTTTTGATTTTGCCGCTGTGAATGAGAATGATGGCAATGTCACCGTTTTCAATGATTCTAAAGAGGTCTTCGGGACTGTGGATCGTCTGCAACCTGTCGCGCATCTTGTATTTGTTGAAGATACTGATCATATGATTAAAACCGATAGCTCCATCCTCACTCGGCAGCCCGATCTGTGACCGGACGCTTCTGACATTGACGTTTGTTCCCGTTGCCCACTGGATACCCATTGCCACGCTGGCAGGACCACAATTGCCATTGAGCCCTGTGTTGAATTGGGTTTTGTACCATTCCACATCTGGCCCAGCTACGTGTTTCGTAGGAGTTGGGCTGACAAAGAAGTAGCTTGAGTGCTCATACCCTTTTACGCTAAAGGTGATCTTGGAGTATCCCGTGTTTACGATCTCGAAGCGATCGGTTTTGTCGATCTGTCGCAGTAGGCTTGGATTTTGCTCGATCTTTGTTTTGTAGTTGAATTCGATTGTGTTATTCAGGTTGTCGATGACCTTGGTTTCCAACGAAAAGATATCATTTTTATTCAGAGTAACGTATTTCGGAGCGCCAAAGCCAATATGAGCGAGGGATCGGGCGACGATGGGTAACGTATTCGATTCGACTTCGTTGCCATTCTCGTCGATCACCGTCAGAGTTACATAGTAGTTTCCCTTTTCCTTGTATGTGTATGTAGGATTTCTGTTCGTCGAAGTGGCATTATCCCCCAAAACCCATTTGTAGGAACGGATACGGTCCCGGGTATTGGTATCTATGTTGAAACGCACCTGAAAGGGTACAAGCCCTGTCCTGTTATCGACTGATATTTGAATGTCGGTCAAAGTTCGAGGTATGAAGATCCTCTCTCCGGGCTTGAGCTTGCGAACACTGTTCATTCTGTTGTATTTGATGAGCTCGTAACGCTTGATTCCGTAGAGTTTGGCTATGCTGTAAAGCGTATCCCCGCTCTTGACGGTGTGTACGTCGTGAATGGTCGGTATTTTGATTCGGGAGCCCTCTAGGATGCTCAGAGGATTGGTCAACTCATTGAGCTTTAATAGGATATCGAGAGGAACGTTGAACTTGTTGGCAACGATGTATGCGTTTTCGCCTTTCTTGATGGTATAGTAGTTGTCGTTTCCGAATATGCTGAGCGCCAGAAATGCGAGAATTACAAAGAGAACGGTGCAGGCGACGAGGGTAATGCGAAAACCCCTGCTGAATCGAGGAGCAGCCTCTGGCGTTTGATCAGATGACTCTTCTACGAGCCTGAGGCCGCTATTGCCCCCTTCGCTTTCGCCGTAGCGTTCGAGCCTGATTATTGGATCACCCACCTGACGCTCTTCCTCCCAGCTTCGCCGTTTGTGTGACTAATTTTACGTGATTTTTAATGAAAAGGCTATTATTAATCAACAACCAGGTCAAGTCATAGCTGTTTCGATGTCAAAGCGCTTTCGACACAAGAAGTTGGCTGATCAATTATGATAGATTTCGAACACCTGGCCCTGCCGTAATGCATGCATCACCTGTCGTACCGGATAGTAGCGATTCCTGCCCAGCATACTCACTCCGTCGGCGTAGCGGGTCCTATTCGAGCTCCAGTCAGAGGGTATGGGATCGTAAACGATCAAATGCTGCTTATCCAGGGTGTATCCCTTGATAACGATATAGTGTCCAACCGAGTCCGAATAATAGCGACCCACGAAGTTTTTCGTTCTATCACCTCTGGTTTTCTCGATCTGACTTGTATGAATGAGCGCTATAGCGATATTGCCTCTGTCGATTACATTTGTGATGTCTTTCTCCGAGGATACCGACCGGATCAGAAATTGAATATTCCGCCGGCGAAAAGGTTTAATCATGTGCTCGAAGTTCACGGCGCCATTGGGAAAGGGCATGCCGATTTCGGATCGGATTGTTGAAACGGACGTATCGATTCCCGTCGCCCAGTAGCAGGCCATGGCAACCGTCGAAGGACCGCAGTTTCCAAGTATTCCTGTGCCAAATTGGGTTTTGTACCAATCGTAATCTCGCTCTTCTGCATGGACGCTCGGAAAGGGGCTGACAAAGGTGAAGAGGGAATGGCTCTGGCTGCCGTTCGAAACGGTGATTCTCGAATAACCGCTACCGCTGGCTACATACATATTGTTCTGCTGTTCTTTAAAAAGCACCGGCTGCTGGTTGACCCGAAGACGCGAGATCGATTCCGTCCCCATCTCAGAAGGAAGAAGGGCCGGGAGGTTCAGCATTTCCCCCTGGTTTGAAAGGGTGAGGTATTTTTTGAAGCTTCTGCGGTTTTTCCGTGGCAGCACCTTCACAGTCACGCTGCTGTTCGATACGGTCATGCTCCCTCCGGAGCGTACTCGCAGCTTCACGTCGTACACCCCCGGATTGGCGAACGTATAGGTAGGATTTTCACCAAATGCAAAGATCCAATTGCCCAGGTCCCACATGTAGGTTCCTTCAGAAGGAGGGTTTTTGAGTGCGAAGCTTACCTTCAGTGGGGCTGTTCCGGATGTCTTGTCTGCAGTTATCTCTAGCTTGGTGGGGAAGGGGATCTCTGCTGATTCTCCGGCGCGATAAGCTCGGCTCCCTGAAAGCTCGAGCATCCTTCCGGCTCGAGTTTTTGTTGGATCCTCGATGTGATTGAGAAGAATGAGCTCGAAGACAGAGAGCCCGAATCGCTCGGCAATCTTATAGAGCGTCTCTCCCTGTTCTATCCTGTACTGACTCGGGGTCTGACTCAGAGTCTTGGGAGTGAATGCAACAACCGAAGCCAAAGAGGCCTGCGCCGATTGAACGGCCTCTCGGCTGACGCTAACAGTGCCGGACGCCGAAGCTTCATTCCATTCCGCCTTTGTGTTTGCGTTGTGATCCTGAGGCAGAAGAGATGGAACCATTTTCCCGGATGTAAACAGATAGATGATCATCAGCAGCATTGAGCCGGCGATGAGCAGACTCCGCAGGTTCAATTTTATCGGGAAAAGGGTGCTCGGCCGTATCTTGACGAAGCCTCTCCTGGCTTTTCTGTGGATTCGTTGGTTTCGAAGCACCGAGATCATATATCCCCCTCTTAACTATCGGCAATCGTCGGTAGCTGATTAATGCGTTGCCGATGGAGTTGAATATAGGTAACATATCGTTGGCTGCGCCCACAACCCAGACAATTTGATCCATTTTTTACATGCAGCCAACATAGAGACGTTCATGTCATCGGAGAGCTGGAATAGTCGATTCGGTCTTTTCTTACTTATTCTCCTGCTTTTAAATCTCTTACCCACTTCTGTGATAGATGCAGAGACTCCCATCAAGGTACTAGTCTATGGCTGCGAGGGAGCCGCAAAGGTAGATGACATCGTGGCGAGCCTGGAGGCATGTAATCGAGAGAAGCTGATACCCGGCTATAGATTCGAGGTGAAAAAGGGGTGGTTTGATCTGGAGAACAAGCTCACCTTCGAAGAATTGGACAAACATGATGTCTTGATTGTGCCCGGCGGGTATCTTCACAAATTTCCGCGTTTCTGGATCGCCGATGACATCCGCCGCTGGGTGAGTAGTGGCGGAGGTTATGTAGGCATCTGTGGCGGAGAAATCGTTGCGATCGAGGGCTCGACTGAGAATTCTTTTTTTGGCAGCTTCGAAGGACTCCAGATAGCTCCGCATGTCTACCGCATCAATCCTCGATGGGTGGGTGAAAGAAATGTGCGGATGACAGACGAAGGAACACTTCTCCTCGGACTAGCAGGCAACCAGAGGATGTTTCACTGGAATGGAAGTGTCTTGGGATATCGGAATCCGCCTCCCTTTGGGGAGAGGATCTTTGCGGTCTATGCGGATAACGAAGAGGATCCGGAGAATCCTGCTTACGGAAAGGATCTTTGGAATCCTGCCTGGGATGGTGCTGCGGCGATTTTGGGAGATCAATTCGGAGAGGGTAGATTGATACTGAGTGGTCCTCATCCGGAGTTTCCCTCCGAGGCAGGCAAATTCCAAAAACCACGGCTTATCGGGGCCATGGTGAAATGGGCGCACAGGGATGATTCTGAGCTGCCCTTCGTTATCGGACGCGAGGACAAGCTGCCCAGGGAACTGGTCACATCGAGGCTGGCTGCGATGTCGACACTGGTAACGGCGGCCTCTCAGTTAGGCACGATGAGTATCTATATTAAAGAGGGCGCAGGTCGAGGCGTTCTTGGCGTCTATTCGAGTCGAAACGGAAAGCCCGATAGGCTATTGAGTCAATCGAGCCCTTTTCCCCTGACCGGTAAATCCGGATGGCGCGATGTTAAGCTCCTCGATCCCATCACTATAAGTTCCGGGACCGGCATCTGGTTGGCCTGGATGTTTGACAGCCCTGTCGCGCTAGCTGCTGACACGAAAAAAAACTCTGGAGACCTCGGGGGGAGCAGTATTGTTTTGAGCTCATCTCAATGGACGAAGAAGGCGAGTATGCCTCGTGTCTTTCCCTCGGGAAGCTCGATCCTGCAGGAAATTGTTGCCCTCTATGCCCTGGGAAGAATGGACTTTTCCTCTCTATCTTTTCCCGCCAAATAGATGAGTTCGAGCCGTCTCTATTTTCAGTCGTTTCTATAAAAAGCTACCTTGAGCTTAAGTTGCCTTTAGATAAAATCCCGCGTCTCCTTGGGTGATGCTATGCCCTCCTGATGACAGATGAGATAGGAAGTTAGATAGGAGGTGATCACGTCAATAAAAACTCCAAAGCTCACCAGAATCAGCTTTATGGGCTCGAGGATCTTGTAATGCTGCAAAAGCCCGAACGTGGGCCAGAATCGGTCAAATTGATAGCAGAGCAGAGTGATAGCTACATAAGTGCCCAATCCTGGAACTGCCCCAAGGGCGAAGGAAACCATAAATGAGAATGAAAAGATGTAGAGTATCTTCACAACATCGATATCCGATGACGGCAAGAGCGAGTTGACGATGAGAAAGAAAGAGACACTGGAAACAAGGGCTGTTCCAGCCCTGCCAAATATTGCGAAGAAAGGATAGACGGCTGAGCCAACGCGGCGAGGTATGCCGAGGTTTTCTCTTCCGTGTTTGACAAGCATGCCAACAGGCAGGTACTCGTTTCCGGTTACGAGTCCCGACAGAGCGGGGGCGAGGGCTGCGTAGATTAGCTTATAGGGATTGGTTTCCTGGTCAACGAGGTAGAGAAGGCCTGGATAGACTCCGAATACCACGACGACGATATCGATAACCAGGATCAAAATCAGCTCGCCATACATTTGCAGATTCTCCACCAGGGCAATTTCGACTATCACGTTGGCGGCAATACATATGGTGAAGATCCAAAAAATCTCTACGACGAGAGATATGATATGGTAGAAGGTACGAGAGAGTGAATCAAAGAGTTGAATAATGGGTCGTGTAATCACCCGATCAAAGGTCAGATTTGCTCCAAGGATGTAGCATAGGATAATGATCGGAAGCAGAATGTTGCCATCGCTCACCAGGACACTAAAGGCATTCTGTGGGAAAATGCTGAAGAGGGTTTCCATAAACCCCGGAATCTGGGGAGGAGGAACCTTCATGGTAACTATCGGGATTCGGGGAGAGAGCAGGAGAACGGAAATGACACCCAAAAGCGAAAGGGTCGCTGCACTGAGAATCATGTAAAGAAACATTCTTCCATAGACTCGGAACACCCTCTTGTCCAGCTTGAGCTCATATGTGCCGATGGTAAGTGAGAAGAAGACCAGAGGAAAGACCGCGTACCTTCCGATTTGAATGAGTATCTCGGAGATATTGTTGAGGTGAATGGCGGCATCCTGCTTAGAAGGCAGCACCAGGGCAATGATGAGACCGAGGATGATGCCGATGAGAAGCTTTATCCAGATTTTCATGCTGAGATCTTGCTACTGGATAGCATATAATTATATGACCGTCAATGAAACGATATCTTGCTGAAAACAGGCGCCTGCGGTTTGAATAACCGTGCCAATCTAATATAATTCGTCCAGATAGGAGGAGTTGGCTAGTGAAAGGTGTAATTCTGGCTGCAGGTTATGGCTCTCGCTTTTTGCCCATAACCAAAAGCATACCCAAAGAGATGCTCCCTTTGATTACGAAGCCCTTGATTGACTTCATCATCGAGGAGTTCATCGAATCCGGAATCGAGGATATTCTCATTGTTACTTCGAGGAGGAAAAAGTCCCTCGAGGATTATCTCGACAGGGAGGTAGAGATAGAAACGGTTTTCAGCCAAGAGGGTGCAGAACGGAAATTGGAAACGGTGAAGCCTCATAACGCTCGATTCTTTTTCACGAGACAGCAGAGCATGTGGGGCACGGGTCACGCTCTTTTGCTGGCAGAGCCCTTTATAGGCGATGAGCCTTTCCTCGTTGCCTATCCCGATGATTTGCACTTTGGAGAGGTTCCATTGGCGGCCCAGCTGATCGCAGTCTACAGAGAGACCGGTTGCTGCGTTCTCTCATCGATTTACAATCCTCCCAATCTAGGTCGATACGGCATACTGGATGTAGATTCGGATAAGCTTCACGTAAAGGATATAGTCGAAAAGCCAGAGAGCGGAAAAGAGCCGAGCAAGGAAGCTTCCATAGGTCGGTATCTGTATCTACCCAAGATATTCCAATATCTGAGAGAGGGATTCAATGGCCACAGCGAGGGCGAGTACTACCACACGGGAGCCCTTCGCCGGCTGGCTGCTGACGGAGTCGTTGTGTTCAAACGCATTGAGGGAGAAAGATATGACGTGGGAGAACCGGGGGAGTACCTAAAGGCGATCCTGCGCTACGCCAGGACGGTTCCAGGGCTGAAAGCCATTCTTGAGGGGGAGATGACGGATAGGCGATAGCTGCTCACTGCTTAACAGCTGTGCCAACAGCTTAATAGCTGTGCCAACAGCTTAATAGCTGTGCCAACAGCTATAGCGCTCGGCCAGAGCCAGATATCGAGCTGCTTCTGAGGGTCTGCCCCGTTTCATACAGCCCTGGGCATAGATACGACATTTTCTAGCAAGTTCCTTTTGCGCCAGTCTAAGCTGAGCGTCGTTGAGGATATTCAGATCGATTGCTTCAGATAGGGCCCTGATCCGAAAGATTTCGATCTGCCCGTGTTTTGCAGATAGCTGATCAGCGTGACCCGCGCGTTTGACAACGAGCGGTTCGTCGATATAGCCAAATGAATGCCCAGCGCTGATGCGGAGCCAAAGCTCGTAGTCTTCGGCGATTTCCAGATCAGGATTGAACATGCCAATTTCCAGGAAAAGGGACTTCTTGAGAATCGTCGTGGATGGACCGACAATACATTTTTTGAGGCAGTCTTCGAAGATATCCCCCGATCTTTTGTGCCTCTGACCTGACTGAGATATGATTCTATCGCCTCGCTTCCAAATCTCACGCGTGTGGCAAATGGGAAGATTGGGATGGTTGCTGAGGAACCGAACCTGTTTTGCAATCTTGTCGGGCATCCAGATATCATCTGAGTCGAGAAAGGCCAGTAGACTTCCCTTTGCCATTTGAGAGCCGATGTTCCGCAGCCTACCAGGCATGCCCGAATGCTCAACCCGGATATAGCGAACATCCCGAGAATCCGAAAGCTCGGACGTGGTGTCGGTCGAAGCATCGTCCACGACGATACATTCGATGTTGGGGTATGATTGCTCTCTCACGGAGCTCAGCGCCTCGATGAGCATAGAGTAGCGGTTGTATGTTGGTATGATCACCGAGACGACGGGATCGGGCATTGATTCTGGCTGTCGAAAATCAAGATAATGTGATTTTTGGAGGATAGGGGAGTTGAACCCCTGACCTATAGATTGCGAACCTATCGCTCTACCAACTGAGCTAATCCCCCAAGTGTGTTGGGAGTATAACAACTTTTAAGAGGCAAAGCAATATCACAGTGGCTACCTCGAGTTGGGGTCCTCTGAACGTCTTCCCCTCTGACCCCTTCGCCTATCTGCAAGCTCTTGGATGAGGTTCTGCATCTTGTCTCTGACTCGGCTCGTTTGGAACTGCTCCTTCTCTGGAGGGGGCAGATAATCGGTGAGCTGTATCAGATGGTTGAGGAGATTCGAAGCCTGCCCTTTTTCACGGAGCAGCTTATTGAGGTCATGTTTCTTTTCGGGAGACAGCTCTTCGCGAGGTTTGGGAGGAGGCACGGGTTTCTTCACGCTTACGGGACGCCTTTGCGGAGGTGCCTCTTCCTCTTTTTTCGACTCCGATTCCGCCTGGCGTTCGGCCTCGGGACCGACGGCGGGCGTTCTTACGGCAGGCGTTCTTACGGCAGGCGTTCTTACGGCAGGCGTTCTTACGGCAGGCGTCCCTTCGGCGGGCACGATGTTTATCGAGCTTGGAATATTGACTTCAATCGGCTGACGGGTTCTCTCTCTCAGCGCTTCGGAGATGTCCCTCAGATCGTCCTGTACCCGCTCCAGCATGTAATGCTGGACATGTATCTGATCGCGTAGCGAAGCTACTGCCTGGTCATCAACCGGAGGCGGAGTGACAACAATGTTAGGAGATTGTGAAGTAGGCTTTGCTGCAGGCGGCGCTCCGTCGGCAGGCGTCCGTGAAGGTGATGTATCGGCAGCCTGCAGGCCAGCGCTTCCTGGTTCGATGTAGGTGACCGGGGGCGCCGGGGGAGGGGGAGCCGGCATGAAGGGTTGCTGGGCCAAAGGATAGCTCGCCTGTCTCGAAGGAGGAAACTCTGGCACATCATCCATATTAGCGAGGTTTAGTAGGGGAGGCGGCGAGTCGTCCAGGATTTCGACAACCCTCTCAGGAGTCGATTGTTCCTCTTCCGGCTGAATCTCCGGCTCCTCTTCGAGTTTTAGCTCCTCTTCCTCTTCTTCGATGGCCAAAATTGGTTCCATTCCTCCGATGTCTATAATTGGAACCGATTCCTCCTCGATCTGAGGCATATCTTCCATTGGAGCGAAGAAATCCTCGTCTAGCTCGTCTTCCTTTTGCTCCTCTTCGGCCGTTTTTTTCGACTCGTCGAGGAGGTGGCTGAGGTTTCTCGTCCACTCCTCCTGGAAGTCCTTCTCGTAATCTCGCATGACGCTCTCATACATGCTCAGACTGTCACCGAGATGATCGAGATCCTCCGAATTGGCTCTCGTTCCCTGAAGAGTGACGATTTCCTCCATTTCTTTGACGGATTCCTCGATCTGGCCGGACTCACGAAAGATCTTGGACAGGAAGTAGTGGGCGTCCATGTTTTCCGGATTGGTCCGAGTGATGTCCTGAAATACCTGAATCGCATGTTTGTGATGACCCTGCAGAAAGAGGAGCTCGCCCATCAACATGCGGGCCATGAGATCGTCCGGGTGGGAATCGAGATATCTTTTTACCTCTTTGATAGCACGATCGTATCTTTCTCTTTCCTTCCAGATGAGAGCTAATTCGAGCCTGAAATGGGTCTTTTCGGGATTTATCTGCAGAATTCTACGAAAGCAGTCGGTAGCCTTTTCTATGTCGTTGGTCTTGAAATAACAAGCCCCTAGATCCTGAAGGGCCAGGATATGATCCGGATTGGATTCCAGTATGCGGTTGAATTGCTCGATTGCGGCGTCGTACTGCTCCATGGCGACATAGGTCTTGCCTAAACGGTACCTGGAGGTGATATCGGAGGGATTGATCTTGAGCAGCTTCTCGTATTCAGCCAAAGCCTCTGACAGCAACCCCTGTTCCTCAAGGAGGATCGCCAGATTGTAAACGGCCGTCGAGTAGCCAGGATTGAGCTCGATCGCTTTGCGGTAGTAGTCTGCCGCCTCATCAGCCCTATTAATATCTTTGAGTGTGACGCCGAGATTGTTGAGTGCCTTTTCGTTGCCGGGATCAGATTTGAGGACACTCTGGAACAAATTGATCGCCTCGGTGTGCCTGTCCATTGCGTGGTATACAACCCCGAGGTTGTTTTTCGCTTCGGTCCAACCAGAGTCTACTTTTAATACACGCTCGAATTCGTTCTTGGCTTCGGGTAGATTGTCGCGAGATTTCTGGATGATCCCCATGTTATAGCGCAGTTTTGGATTATTTTCGTCTATCTCGAGACCCTCTTCGTAAGTTCTCACAGCTTCGTCTAGTCGACCCAGCTGCTCGTAGACAATGCCGAGGTTGTTGTAGACAGGAATAAAGGCGGGATCCAGTTCGAGCGCCCGTTTGTATAGCTCGATGGCTCTGGAGTAGCTCTGCAACTCCTTATAGACGTTGCCAAGATTGTAATAGATATCAGCGCGATCGCTGATTGCCTTCAACGCCGTATTCAGGGAAGCTAGTGCTTCGTCATACCGAGCCATATTTTTGTATATGACTCCAAGATTGTTGTGAGCTTCGCCGTTGCTGCTGTCAATGGCGACGGCCCTCTTGAGTTGTTCTTCGGCCTCGGCGTATCTTCCAGCTTTTTCAAAGACATTACCTAGAAGAATGAGCGCCGGAACATTGTCAGGATACGATTGTAGAAGGCCTTTGAGCAGTTTCTCGGCTTGATCCAGATCTCCGATCCGCAAAGAGATGCTGACCCGCTGGATCGTTTCTTCGGGTTTCATGATCTTCTGATCTTCTCTGTTGCTCATGGCAATAGATTAGATGGCCTGGCGCCGACCTCCTCGGAGAATCTGCTCTGATGGGCAGGAGCAGCCGAATCGTATGAGACGACCGCAAAGTAGTAGAGCTTTCCGTTTTCCAGTCCCGTCAGGGTAAAGCTTGTATTGTCCCCGACGTCGATGGGTGAGTCGCCATCGGCCGAGTCCGTCGCCGTATAGATGCCGGGCGAGCGGCCGTAGTAGATGAGGTATCCCTTCACATCCTTCTCGATTACCCTCTTCCAGTCAAGGGTCACCTTTGCGTTGCCTGCAGTGGCAATAACTTGCGAAGGCGGAAGAGGAGGCAGGTCGGGCTCGTATTTCACTACGATTTGGGAGATCTTGGGAGTCTCCTCCAGTTTCCCATCCGAGAGTAGCTCAACACGAAGCTGCAGGAAACGACCAGAAGAAGGGTCAGGGAGGGATGACTGCGGATCAAACTGACGCCAAGGCGCGTCGAGGGACTGATAGTCCTTGAGCACATCGGCCATTCGGTAGTAGAAGTAGATCTCGCTATCCGAAGGTGTATCGTAATCAGCCTCGATGCTTTTCAAGTTGCTACCGGCATACTCGAGATCAAAGACTCGGCTTATTCCGATGCCGGCGCGATCTGCATACCGTTTGAGATTCGGTGATACTACAAAACTGCGGCTGATTCGAAGCTCGTCTATGATGCCCGTAAGGCTCTTCCCCACTAAAATCCTTCCGTGCCGTATCGTCGAGGGCATGAAGACAGACCCGCCATCTTCTCCTGTGTCGGTTATGTAGATTACACCCTCAGGCACACTGTTAACTAAATACTCCAGCATTCCCGTCGTGCTGTCGAAGCGCAGAATATGATGATACCACGTTCGCGGAAGCAGCGCTGTAGCTCCGGTCAGCCTGAAGTCCGTTTGGCTTTCGGATTTGAAGAAATTGACAAACTCCCAGCTCAATCTGCGATTGTAGATCCGGCATCGCAATGACTGTGGAAGTGTCTCTTGGCGCAAATCTCCTGGGTCAGGGTTCTGCTGAAAGGAGTTCCAGGAGAGAACCTCTTCTCTGTCCGACATATTGGCGGCGTAGAGCCAAAACTCCAATGAAAAATCCTGCCACCCGGAATGAAAGGTATTGTCCTTATTCGGAATGAGAGATAGCGCATTCCGGCCGGCTTGAAACACTGCTGCACCCTTGCCCAGGATCCGTGTTTTTGACGAGGTGATCGAGGATTCTTGAGCAACCTCGAAGTGCCCAGTTTCATCACGATAGGGATGGGCGTCGAAATGAACCAGCAGGTCGGTGCTGGAATCCGGCCGGTACTCTGCGTCCTGAAGCACCAGGTCCTCGGAACCCCATTTCCCACTGACCTTCGAGAGACCGTCTGTTCGAATAATGTCGAGCCACGATTTCTCCTGTTCACGTCCCAGAACGAGGGTTTCTTCCAGACTCCAGGAAGCTGTAACCAAAGAGATTGTGAGCATCAAAGCAAGTGCAAGAGGATGCGCCCCACGGGGTATATTGTGCATATCTTCTTTAAATATATCGGCATTTCCCTCAAAAACTGTGTCTTGCCCATGTTTTTTGATGTACAATGCCAAGTGTCTATGAAGGAGAAAAGCAGTTTTGTATGTGGAACCTGCGGTCACATAGAACCTAGATGGCTGGGAAGATGCCCCGACTGCGGAAGCTGGAATACTTTTTCCGAGTTCCTAAACGAAAAAAGGGCGAAGGGCAGGGATGAAGCCGTCTCTATTCCGCTGCAATCGGTAAAGGTAGAAGAGATCGCGCGGATCGATACGGGAAACGAAGAGATCAACCGGATTCTAGGCGGGGGGCTCATGCGAGGATCCTCTGTGCTCGTAGGCGGGGAGCCGGGCATCGGAAAATCTACACTGATGCTTCAGGTCGCGGCTTCTCTCAAAACTAAAGGACGGATCCTTTATGTGAGCGGCGAAGAATCGGCGGCACAGATACGATTGAGAGCCGATCGGCTAGAAATCTCCCAGGAGCGAATCGAGATCCTCTGTGAGGCTGATCTCAGCGTCATTCTCCGGCATTTTGAACAGCTGAAACCGGTTTTGGTCATCATTGATTCCATTCAAGCCCTCTATGCCGCCGAATCGGGATCGGCGCCCGGAACCGTTACGCAGATCAGGCATTGCAGTCAGGAGCTCAACGACCGCACGAAGGCCCGCGGAAGCTCTGTATTTTTGATCGGACATGTCACCAAGGAGGGAATCATCGCAGGCCCGAAGGTGATCGAGCATCTGGTGGATACCGTGATTTATTTCGAACAGGCGGGAACGGATATCCGGCTCGTGAGAGCTTCAAAAAATCGATTCGGCTCCACCGATGAGATCGGTATCTACAGAATGACGGCCAAGGGATTGATCCCCGTGAACAATCCCGCCCTTCTCTTTCTGGAACACCGTAACGGTGATCTGCCTTCGGGAGTCGCTATTTCGCCTCTCTACGAGGGATCCCGTACACTGCTCGTTGAGATACAGAGCCTCGTTGTACAGGCTAAAGGGGGCGTTTCGAGGGTGTTTTCGGACCGTATCGATTCCAGGAGGGTTTCCAGAATAGCGGCTGTCCTGGAGAAGCATCTCAACCTCAATCTTTCCGAGATGGACATCTACGTTAACGTGGCAGGGGGTATTCGAATAGACGAAGTTGGTATCGACCTGGCCCTTGCCCTGGCGCTCTATGCTGCCAAAACCAACTTGCGCCTTCCTGCTCTCAGCGCCGTGCTGGGGGAGGTGAGTCTGGCGGGCGAGATTCGCGGGGTGACGCATATCGAAAAGCGGGTCAAATCCGCTATGGATATGGGATTTCAAAAGATCATCGGACCGACGACAAGCGAATCCTCCGGCGATCTTCGCGAAAGCTGGCAGGTCTACACCCAGGTCGGCAATCTCAGAGAAGCCGTGCGTTTCGGTTTTGGAAAATCTTGCTAGAATAGCAAGAAACTGAGCCGGAATTGCAAATGGCTATCCGAAGAGAGAGGTGAAGAGAGGAATGCCTCCGACAAACGTTCCGATGCTGCTACCGATACTCGAGAGCATGAATACAACCAAAACGTGAGTCACTCGGTTTCTGTAGAAACCCTTCAGCGTGGCCAGGTCATCGTTGAGTCCTTCGAAGTCGAGGACCCTCGGTTTTTTGAGAGCGGCTTCCAGCATACCTGTGAACAACCCCACACCTATGACAGGGATAAGCGAGGTAATGGGAGCAGCGATGAACGCCAGGAGAATAGTCAGCGG
>CAZLRN010000023.1:0-19097 GCA_964561715.1 uncultured Spirochaetales bacterium | reverse complement strand
TGGGCATGGTCGATCTGGGAAAGGGTTTTTCCCTTTTCGACAGCGCTTCACTCGTCGACGGAGAGAGCCGTAACCTCGCCGCTGGCCTTGGAGGACACTTTCACCTCCACAGCCTCGATGATACCCGAAGCGGTGATCAAACCGTTGTTCCGCGAGCACGATGAGAACGAAAGCTGGATGATAAGGAAACAGGCCAGAATGCACAGAAGGTGCATCAGGGTCAGGCCGCGATTTTTCATGATGAATGCTCTCCTTCGCTTTGTGGGTAAAGAAGCCCCACCTCCCAGGGATGGACATCTTCCTCTCGAAACTTCTCCCGGGCCGGATCGGTGAAGATTCCGGCGTAGACGATTTTCAGCAGGGTTTCGAAGATATCCGAAAGGGAGAAGGGCATGCGGGCGAGCTGTTCCGGATTGAGGATATCTTGAATCGCCATGAAGATGATGAGCACGATGAGATTGTGATCCAGATCAGATCGCACCATGCCCTCTTTTCTCCCGTCCAGGAGAAGCCTTGAGATATGACGGAACATGACACGCTCACGGAAATCAGAGATCATTTTCCACAATCCCGGCTCGTAGCGCCTGAGGTCCTCGATAAAACTCTTCGAGATGCCTGTGACCAGGTCGAAGGCGGCTTGCAAGATGCCTCCTATCTTTTTTATGAAGTCCCGAGTCCGGTCTGCCATTATGCCTTCGATCTGTCCCTTCATCTCATCCAGCCGCTGTTCGAGACACAGTCGCAGGAGGTCCCGCTTGCTGTCAAAATAGTGATACAACGTCTTTTTGCTCATCCCCAGCTCGTGGGCGATTTCATCCGTCGTGATACGGCGGAATCCCGACTCGAAGAAGAGCTCCCGGGCCTTGGATAGAATCCTGTTTTTGACTTCTTGCCCTTCTATTGTGCTCATGCCCCCATTATGATACCATGGAAACCAATAAAGTATATATAGTTTCCACGAAAATATACTCATGATTCGCATTAAGAGTCAAGATTTTTTTGAAAGGCTCGAGTTTTGAAAGGCTCAAGATGGTTCGGTCTAGAAGGCTTTTTCAGCCCTTGATCGCTCCGGCCGTGAGTCCCTGGATGACCCGCCTCTGAAGCACGAGGACCAGCACAATAAGGGGAACTGTTACCGAAACCGAGGCGGCGGACATCTCGCCCCACGGAAACTCGTACTCTCCCTGGATGAGCATGATCCCAATGGGCACGGTTTGAGCTCTCGAAGAGGTCGTTAAGGTGAAGGCAATAAGAAACTCGTTCCAGGCCGCCACGAAGTTCAAGATGGCCATGGTGAAGATCCCCGGCACCGACAATGGAGCGATCACGCGAATGAGAGCCTGTACCGGCGTGCATCCGTCGATCAGGGCTGCCTCCTCGAGGGACAGGGGAATATCGCGGAAGAAGTTGGTTAGGACCCAGACGGTGATCGGCAGCATAAATGATACGTAGGGCATAACAAGTCCGGCTCTCGTGTTGATGAGCTGGTATTGACGCAGAACCAAAAAAAGGGGACCAAGAATCGAAATACCAGGGAACATAGAGACCGCCAGTATCGAGAGAAGCAGGATCCGCTTACCTTTGATGTCGATCCGAGCGAGTGAGTATCCGGCGAGCCCTCCGGTGATGATGCACAGGGTTGTGGTCAATCCCGCGACAACCAGGCTGTTCTTGATGAAATCCGCCATGTGGTACGCGGTGAACACGTACTTGAAGTAGCCGAACCATACGCGCTTGGGCACCATATCCGGCGGGATCTTGGTGATGCTGGCCGGCTCTTTAAAGGCCGTTGCTGCAAGCCAGTAGAATGGGAAGATCACCACACACACGAATACGACCAGAAGAAGAACGAAGGATAGTCTGGACAGAGCCTGTCCCGCCTTATGTAGCCTGCTTGACATCGTCATCTCCTACTGCCTCGCGCCGCCGCCGAGCTCGATTCTGAGCCCCCTCAGGTAGATGATGGAGAAGAGGAGGCAGAACAGAACGATCACCAGCACATTGGCGGACCCGTACCCGAAACGGAGAAAGGTGAAGAGGTTGGAATAGGAATAGATCATCAGCGTCTCGGTTCCCTCCATCGGACCGCCCCGGGTCATTCCGTAGATGATGTCAAAGCTCTTGAATGCCGCCAGAGTGGTAAAGATCAGGGCGATCCCCAGCGTCGGCCTCAGACTGGGTAGGGTGATGCGGGTGAACTTCTGGATCACACCGGCTCCGTCTATGGACGCCGCTTCGTAGAGCTCCGAGGGGATGGTCTGAAGCCCGGCCAGCAGCAGCAGGCCGGCGAACGGCGCACCGCGCCATACCGCGGCAATCTGCACGGCGATCATCGCCTCCGGCATCTCGTTGAGCCAGGATATGTCTGAGCTGATTATACCCAAACTCGTCAGGATGTAGTTGGCAATCCCGTAGAGCCCGTTGAAAATCCAGGCCCAGGTTCTGGAGACGATGATCTGCGGCATGGCCCACGGAATGAGGATCGCACTCCGGACAATTCCTCGGCCCTTGAATTCCCTATTCATGATGAGGGCCATGATCAGACCGAGAAGGATTATCCCTGTTGTCACGCCCACGATGTAGACCAGCGTTTTGACGCAGGCATTCAGAAATCTGCCGTCCTGCAGGATCTCGAGATAGTTCTGCAATCCGATGAAACGCGTCTTCCAGGGCTGGCTCAGCTTGTAGGCAAAAAAACTGAGGTGAATGGTTCTGATAACAGGATACCCGATGACAGCCACCAGCAGTATGACCGCCGGCGCGATGAGCACATAGCCCAACTGCCTACGCGTCAGTGAAAAGCGCATGTCCTTTGGTCCTCCTCACCAAAAAAGTGGGGCGGAACGTCCACCCTTTTGAACGACCGCCCCATTATACCCTGTGCGAGCTCCGGAGCTATTTCATGATCTTGCGGATGTTCTCCGCGGCTTTGGACAGTGCCGCTTCCGCGGTCGTCTCGCCAAAGAGAGCCGGCATCACATCCTGGCTAATCACCTCCGTGATCTCGGCGTACACGGGGGTCACCGGGCGGCTCACCGCTAGATCGTAGTTCTCGGCCAGCGCCTTGATGAGCATGGGGTTCTTCTTGACGTAATCAGGAGTGGACATCGCCGCCTTGTTGGGTGAAGTCTGCGAAGAGTTCAGTACCATCCAGGTGGCCATCTCGTCCGTTGTTATGAACCTGATAAAGGCCAGAGCGGCCTCCCTGTTCTTGCTGAACTTGTTGATGCCCAGGTTCCACCCGCCCAAAACGCTTACCGGCTTCTTGAATGTAGGGTTCGGTCCGACACCGACCTTGCCCTTAACGGCTGAGTCGTCGCCCTGATAGCGGCCCCACGCATAATCCCAGTTGATGTTAAAGACGGCACGGCCCTCATTGAAGACCACCCGTCCGTCATCGACGGTCAGGCTCAACACATCCTTGGGCGCAATCTTGTCCTTGTTGATCATGTCCGCCATCGTCTGCAGGGCCTCAACGTTGCTCTTGCTGTCGATAATGACCTTGGAATAGTCCTCATTGAGGACTTGACCCCCGTTGCCTGCAATAAACAGGAGAAACTGACAGTGGATCTGGTTGCCCCGCTCCCAAGAGGAGACCATGCCGAAGATGTCCCGGCTCTGGAGTTTTTTGGCCTGCGTGATCATGTCGGCCCATGTCTCGGGCTTACTCATCCCACCGCCTTCGAGGAGATCGCTGCGCCAGTAGAAATCGAGTGTATCAGCTGTTAGCGGGATGCCGTAGAGCTTTCCCTCCCACATGCAGGCATTGAAGAATGCGCCATAGTTTCGGTTCTTTATGTCGCCCACCTTGATGTAGTCGTCCAACGGCAGGATCCACTGCGACGCGGCGTACTCACCGGTGGAAACGGTGTTCATGAGCACCACGTCGATGGAACCGTCCCCTGCGGCGAACATGGTGACGTACTTGTCCCGTCGAAGAACAGACGTCTTGGGCGCCGGTATCAACTCGACCTCTATGTTTGGGTATTTTTTCTGGAACTGCTCGACAAAGCCGTCATAGGGTTGACCTGTGCCTAGCATCCCCGCGATCTTGGCAGGTCCGCTGACAGCCGTTTCACTCTTTCCTCCCGCAAACACGCCAGCCGCTAATACGACTAATACGACCAATACGCCAGCTATAAACAACAGCTTTCGCATCCGATACCTCCTTATCTTAGGAATGACCGCCCAAGGGCGGTTTCCCGTAAAGTGATACCATTCTCGGTCAACTCTATTGAATTGTCAAGAGAACCTGTGCAAGCATCGTCGTTTGCAGCCTACCTGTTTGTGAGAAGGGAAGCTCGAGCGGGGCATTGACGAGATAAACCTCGTTGAATTAAACTCAATCCACTTGCGCACATGGAATAGGAGAGTCGTGCCGAAATGGAGGAGCGTCTACAACTTGGCGGGTAGATGAAGCGCAGCAGAGCACCGTCCAGACTCAGAACGGCTACCGCAATTTCCCCTACACGACACAGCACCGGTACAAAAAGACGCAGCCCTTTCTATTCGTTGCGCGGTAGGATATGCATGGAAAGGAGATAATCAGTGCACTGGAGAGTTTTCTTGACCGAGGTCGATGACGCTTGTCTGAGGGTGACCGTGTGTCCCGCCGACACAGCCGACCCCTTTGAGCACCTGAACGGCCAATACCTTTCGGATCATGTTAAAGCGCTGCGGCCGGAGGCAGAGATAGACCCAGCGAAAAAGGACCAGTCCGTCACCGTCGGTGGGTTTACGGTGCACGTTGCTCCGGATCCCCTCGAGATCAGGGTCGATGACGCCTCGGGCGATGTCGTGCAAAAGCTGAGCTTTGATGCTCAGACCGGCGACGTGACCTTTCCTCTCGGTGAACGCGAGATCTACGGATTGGGACAGGGATTCCCCACACGCATGGATCGCCGCGGCAGGGTCTATGACATGAAGCGGCATGGTCAGGAGAAGGCGTCCGTGTACGAGTACGCGACGATTTCCGCCGTGCCCTACCTTATAAGCCGCGAGGGTTGGGGGTTGTTCTTTCACGAACCGGTCCGGGCAACGATCGATCTGTCGGGCGAGGCAGGCCGATTCTCCGTACTTCCGGCGGAGTACCGGGACGTATTTGTCATGAAGCTCGACAGACCGGAATCAGCGGCGGCGCTTTACTACAAAGTCACCGGCGGAGCTCCCCTGCCTCCCAAGTATGCCTTTGGCTATCAGCAGTCCCATCGCGAGCTAGTTCACAACGGCGAGAGCATCGTCATGTCCAACGCCCGGTATATGCGGGAAAAGCGGATCCCCTGCGATCTGCTCATCTACCTCGGCCGCTATGTGCGCAACGGCTGGAACACCTATGAGCACAACGGCATGTTCGAGTTCAATCTCAGGAGCTTCCCCCGTCCTCAGCAGATGATCAAGGAGCTCCATGAGATGAACTACAAGGTCGCCTTTCATATCACGGAGACGCCCTCGGGGCTTCACGGAAACATAGACAATGAAGACGCGAATCCCCTCGAGTACGACCACGTCAGGAACTACTGGCAGCGCCATGTACGGTTCCACGAATATGCCGCCAACGACGCCTGGTGGCCCGATGACGGTGATGAGCTCGATCTGGCTGCGGTACGCGCTCGTCACAAGATGTACCACGACGGAACGGAGCAGATCACGCCCAACAGAAGGGGCTACTTCATGCTGCGCAACTCCTACTGCGGCGACCTGAAGTACGGCTCGGTCATCTGGTCAGGTGATGTCCTCTGTAAGTGGAAGACCCTCGAAAACCATGTTCCCGTTGGTCTGAACGTAGCGATGAGTCTCTCCCCCTACTGGGGCAGTGACATCGGCGGATTCCACGTCACAGACGAGTACTCCGGAGAGCTCTACGTCAGGTGGTTCCAATACTCCGTATTCACACCCATACTCCGCTCCCATGGCAGGCACTCCTTTCTGCACAGGCCGTGGGGCTGGAAGGCAAAGAGTCTTTCGGAAATCCCCGATGAGGCCAACCTCAGCCACGCCCCCAACATGTGTGATGCGGTCCTGCCGGATTATCGTGTCGAGCCCATATGTAAGAGCTACATAGAGCTCAGGTATAGGCTGGTCCCCTACATCTACACCCTGGCGCGGGAGGCCTATTACGCCGGCGTGCCGCTCTTACGGCCCCTGTGGTTTCGCTTTCCTGATGACGAGAGGGCGGCGACCTGCGATAGCCAGTACATGTTCGGAGACGCCCTGCTGGTCAATCCGGTGACAGCAAAAGGGGCGCGTGAGTGGACGACCTATCTGCCGGAGGGACTCTGGTATGACTTTTTTACCGGAGAGTCAATCGAAGGCGGAAGGGACATCACCAAAGAGGTGACGCTGGAGGACATACCGGTCTATGTGCCGGCTGGCACCATTCTGCCGATGGGCGAAGTAAAGCAGTACATAGGCGACGATCCCATCAATCCGTTGGATGATCCGATCACGGTTCGTGTCTACGAAGGGAGTGACGCCTCGTTAGTGCTGTACGAGGACGATGGGATCACCAAAGGCTATGCTGTAGGCGAGGGCACATTTACCGAATTCACTTGGGACGACAGAGCCCAGGTCCTGTCTGTCTCGGGGCGATCGTCACAAATCGCCGGTCAAAAACGCACATTCAGGGTGGTCCATGTCAGCTCCGGAGGGCAGAGCGAAGAGATGTGCATGTACGACGAGACGTAGACCATTCCGCTGTCATTCCTGTCAAGCTGATCAAAAGCCAGATAGACATCTCAGTCTATCTTGCCGGATTCTTTAGCGGATTGGCTTTCGTTTCTCCGATTTGACTGCGACCCGAAATGAAGCCTGCCAATTATGCGATAGGCGGCCAGCTTGACCCTGTCGTTGATCAGAAACCACACCAGAGCGTAACCCCATACGAAGAGTGCCCATGACCAGCCCAGGGGCGTCATAAAGAACCCGTACACGGCAATTAAAGTCGCAATCAACTGCGTGCCCAGGACCGCAGCGATGAGCACGGTAGCCGGACGGTCCGAGATGAAGGATTTCCGAGTTCGCGTCAAAAAGATTGTAAGGTGACCGGCCACTGAAAGCTTGAGATACATAAGGGTTTGAATCAGGTCTCTATCTAGGTGGAATACCTGCTCCCCGAGATAGAAAATGCCAAATGAGGCTACGACGCCCGTCAAGCCAAGTAGTGTAGATATGCCGAGCACGGTTGGAAGGTTCCATGTGGAAGGCTTGTGGGAATGCTGTGCCCTGTCGTAGGCGATGGTGAGGATCGCTCCGTCGTTGAGCAGGGCCAGGAGAACGATCATGACCGCAGTGACCGGATAGAAGTTAAAAACCAGGATCGAAAGGGTCATGAAGATCAGCACCCGGATGGTTTCCGCAATCCTGTAAACAGCGTAGCTGTTCATGCGCCGGAAAATTCTTCGGGCTTCCTTGACGGCGTCGACAAAGACCGATAGACCCGGGCTGAGAAGCACAATATCTGCTGCGCTCCTGGCCGCATCGGTTGCACCGGAAACGGCTATGCCGGCATCTGCCTTTTTCAGAGCCGGTGCGTCATTGACTCCGTCGCCGGTCATACCGACCAGGTGTCCTCTCTTTTGGAGCACATCGACGATGTGGTATTTGTGCTCCGGAAAGACCTGGGCGAAACCATCCGCCTCCTCGATCGTATCGGCCGCCCGGGCCTCTGCCGCCCGGTCCTCTGCTGCCTGGGCCTCTGCCGGGCTCAGCCGCCCACGCCCCGCCTCAGCCGGGCTCGGCCGCCCACGCCGCGCGGCCTCATGATGCTCTGTCTCCGAGAGCGTCGAGGCGTCCAGAATGCGGTCTCCCAATTCAAGCTGATGGGCCGTTTCCTTCGCAATGGCCAGCTGATCGCCGGTCAGCATCTTGACGCCGATGCCCATTTCCTTGGCCGTGCGCAGGGTTGATTTGGAGTCTTTTCGGGGCGGATCGAAAAGGGGGAGCACGCCCAGGAATTTCCAGGTGCTGTCGCCGTTCGTTTCGGCAACACCAAGGGAGCGAAAACCTTGGACGGCGAAATCATGTGTCGCCTTTTCCACCTCCTGGCGGATTTGCTCTTTGTTCGAGGCGAGATCCAGTATGACTTGCGGCGCTCCTTTGGTAACCTTGAACCGTTTCCCTGATTTGCTCTCCACCGTTGCTTCCGTCCTCTTTTGGACGGGATCGAATGGAAGGAAATGCACAATCCGGCGACCGCTGCGATCGCCTTGCTTCGCACCTGATAGTACAGCCAGGTCGATCGGATCCTGGTCCTCTTCCCGCGAGGCGAGAGAGGCGCTGCGGATGACCTCCTCTGCACGGACCCCGTCCACGGTGAAGGGCTCTCCGAGTGTAAGGCGGTTTTGTGTCAGGGTCCCCGTTTTATCGGAGCAGAGGACATCGATTCCGGCCATCTCTTCCATGCTGGAGAGATGCGTCACAATGGCTCTCTTGCGGGCCAGGATGCGAGCTCCTATAGCCATGGTGATCGAGAGCACCGTAGGCATGGCTACGGGAATGGCAGCCACCGTGAGAATGAGAGCAAACTGCAGAGTCGTAAGTATCTTGTCTCCCCTCACTAGAGATACCCCCAGAATCAGGATAACGAGAGCTAAAGCTACGACGATCAGGTAGTTGCCGATTTTGAGCATGATCCGCTGAAAGTGGCTCATAGAGTGGGTTTCCCGCACGAGTTTTGCCGTCCGACCGAAGTAGGTGTTCTCTCCTGTCCCGTAGACAAGAGCATCCACCTCCCCTCTCTGGATGGTCGATCCCGAGTAGATATCCCGGCCCGTCTCCAATGTAACAGGCAGGGATTCCCCCGTGAGGGCGGACTGGTCCACCTGCACGGGATCTCCATCCATTATCTTGACATCCGCCGGCGCGATATCGCCTATGCGGAGCCTTATGACGTCGCCAGGCACCAGGCTCCGGGCCGGCAGCACGGCCCACTTTCCATCCCTTAGCACCCGGGCCTTCAGGGCGAGCTTTGCCTTGAGAGCGGCTACAGTGTTTCCCGCCTGAAACTCCTCCCAGAAACCCACTACGGCGTTGACAAAGAGAAGCACCAGGATAATGCCGAGCTCGGACCAGTGCCCGACTACGGCAGACAGGGCGGCGGCGACCTCTATCATCCATGGAATGGGACCCCAAAAATAGGAAAGGAACTTGAGAAGCGGATGAGTCTGCTTTTCTGTAATTTCGTTCGGGCCGTATCGCTCGAGGCGTTTTTCAGCTTCCATTGCGGTCAGGCCTTCCGATCTCCCCTGAAGCTTCTCCATAAGAGTCGATAATGTCTGCTCCTCAGGTTTTGAGCGAGACAGCTTTGCCTTTGGTATCTCCGTCATCTCTATTTTAGATTTCATAACTCACCTCCTGCTGAAAAAAACAAGCGACGGATGCCCCGTTTTCTGCCGAGGCTATCCGCCGCTCTTTCATCAATCCCTCTTATTTGATCAGGCCGATGATAAGCTCGTTGTTCTGACGATTTATGTTGAGCATGATCTCTCTGGAAGTGCTGGTGTTGAATGTCTTGTAGAAGTCCAGCATGCTGGCAATAGGCTTTCCATTGACCTTTTGGATGATATCGCCGGCTTTGAGACCGGCAATTCCAGCGGGGCTCCCCTGGTCCACGACGCTGATGATCAGGCTTCCACTGTTCGGCCCTAGGTCGAGCTGCTTGCGGATATCATCTGTGATGTTAGTGACCGCGAATCCCGGCCAAACCTGGACGCTTTTTCCCGCTATTTCTTTTTCATCCGCTCGGGTTTTGACGTTTACGCTGATGTGTGCACGCATTCCCTGCCGCATGAGTTCGATTTCGGCCTTCTTGCCCGGCTCCTGGTTGCCCACCAGCATGAGCAGCTCATTGGTGTCCTCCACAGCGTTTCCATTGACCTGGGTTATAAAGTCTCCAGGAAGAATCCCCGCCTTATCGGCCGGAGAGTTTTTGAAGACTCCATAGACAATGGCTCCCTTCGTGTCCGTGAGCTCCAGGTTCTTGGCGTTCTCCGGCGAAACGTTCCCTATGCTGATGCCGAGCCAGCCATATTCGCTCTTGCCTTTGGTGATGAAATCATTGATGGCCTTTTTGGCGTTGTTAATGGGAATGGCGAATCCTAAACCGATGCTCCCACCGGAGGGCGAGGCGATCCAGGTGCTGATACCGATGACCTCGCCATCGATATTGACTAATGCGCCGCCGGAGTTGCCTTGATTGATGGCTGCATCTGTTTGAATGTAGTCGGTAAATCCAGCTATATCGGATCCGGGAACCGAATGCCTCCCTATCGCGCTGACGATGCCGGTTGTAACGGTGGAGGTGAATCCCAGCGGGTTCCCCACAGCCATCACCCAGTCGCCAACCTGGAGGGAATCCGAATCTCCCAGCTCTGCCACGGGCACATTCTCTGTGGTCTTGAACTCAACCAATGCCAGATCCTTGTTGGGATCCTTTCCCACGAGCGTAGCTTTGTACTGCCTTCCGTCGCGAAGCCTGACGCTGATCTCCTCGGCATCACCAGCTACGTGATTGTTGGTGAGCACGTAGACCTTGTTCCCGGTTTTACGGACAATGACGCCGGAGCCCAAGCCCTGAGCTTTGAACTCTCTCTCCTTTGGTTTCTGGCTCTGGTCTTGTGGACCAAAGAAAAACTCAAAAGGAGATGGGAACGCCGGAACCGTCTGCTTGACCACGTCAACAACGTCGATTTCCACAACTGTCGGCAGGACGCTGGCTGCAACGGCGCGGGTTTCCTCTTGAAAGCTATTGAGGTCGCTGAGGGCCTGCCCGTTCTTGCTGGTGTTCTTCGCATGGAAGTACTGGAAACTTGAAGGGTTTTTCGTGTTGTCTGTGTAAGAAGCCGTACCCGTTATGTCGCGGTTCGACTGGCTGGTAAACCAAATACTCGCAAGCGAAAAACCGATAACAAAAGAGAACACCGAAGCTGCTGCGATAAGGAACTTTTTGGAATGAAAGAAGCTTTGCTTTTCCATAATTCTTGCCTCCTGGCTTCTAATCTGTAGCTTCAATATAGGGGCTGACCTTTACCTCTATCTTTCATGGGTCTTTCAATTATGAAAGAATAAAGGGTCCTATCCTTACAAAAATGAAAGACCTGCGAAAGGTCTTTGTAAGACCTCGGCTTTAGGCTATTCTAATGAGCACTGGCTTCAAGAAAGGCGACTCACCTTTGCGGAGCGTGAAGAAAGGAAGAAAAAAGTGCGATTGCTTCTCGTAGAGGATGACAGGAGCATCAGCTCTTTCATCATGAAAGGATTCAAGCAGGCCGGTTTCGTGGTCGAGCAGGCAACAGACGGCGAGGAGGGTCTCTTCCTGGCCCAAAGGTATTCCTACGACGCGGCCATTGTGGACATCATGCTCCCCAAGCTGGATGGTCTCTCCATGATTGAGGCACTCAGAGCAAAAAAGATCAAAACACCCATCCTCATTCTAAGCGCCAACTGGGCTGTGGACGACCGCATCAGCGGATTAAAAAAAGGTGGAGACGACTATGTCACCAAGCCCTTTTCCTTCTCGGAGCTTCTCGTTCGTGTTCAGTCTCTCATCCGCAGATCCAGCATGGCCGATTCGATCACTCGCCTCACCTACAGCGACCTGACGATGGACCTTGTGAGTCGAGAGGTCACCAGGGGAGCGCAGAGAATTGAATTGCAGCCGCGGGAGTTCTCCCTCCTGGAATACCTGATGCGCCACGCCGGCATGGTCGTTTCCAAGACCATGATCATGGAACATGTCTGGGGTTACGATTTTGATCCCCAGACCAATCCCGTTGATGTGCTCGTTCATCGTTTGAGGGCCAAGATAGAAACGGATCAAGAGAAAAAGCTCATATCAACGGTTCGTGGAATAGGATATGTCCTTAAAGAATCTTAGATTCGTACACAAGCGACTGAACATACGCATAACCTTTTTATCATCTCTGATTATTACAGCGAGCCTTTTGCTCATGTTCGTCCTCGTTTATCTGCTTCTTTCGAATTCGCTTCGAAGAGAAAGGCAAGCCGAAATCAAATTGAGATTGCTCGAGACCTGGGCTCAATATCAAACGGGAGGTTTGGATCTAATCGCAAAAGAGCTTAGCGCCGAAACGCGGCTTGGAGCCGCAGATGTTTTCCTGGCGCGTGTAGCCGGCGAAGATGGGCGGACTCTGCTTTTTCACCGACCGAAAGAATGGGCTTCTCTTCCGCTCAACCACATCGAGGATCCTGAAAACCTCAAACCGGACGGCTTTCGAATCCTCAGATCACCCCGGCAATCCTTTCGCATCGAGATCTCGTCCATCCGGCTGCCGGACGGGAATTTTCTCCAAGTGGGAATGAGCACTTTGGCTCAGGATGCAACCTTGAAACGATTCAGGGACACCTTTTTCATTATCCTGGCTCCACTTGTGCTGCTGAGCTTCGCCGGAGGGTCGCTGCTGACGCTCCAATCCATCAGGCCCGTTCATAGGTTGACCGAAGCGATCCAGGCTATAATCGACACGAACAGGATGAACGAGCGAATCCCCGTCAGAGGCACAGAGGACGATCTGGATAGATTGGTTTTCCTATTTAACACGATGCTGGATAGGATTGATCAGCTGATCAAGGGCATGCGCGAGTCTCTGGACAATGTCGGTCACGACCTGAGAACCCCCCTAACGCGCCTGAGGGGAATAGCCGAACTGGGCATACAATCGTCGGACGAGTCGAAACGATTGAAAGAAGTGCTGGGCGAGTGTGTGGAAGAGACCGATCGTCTGCTGCTCATGATAAAAGCGCTCATGGATATTACGGAGGCGGAATCGGGAATCATGAAACTGGACGTCAAGCCGTTGCCGGTCGCCGCCGTCGTGAAAAGCGTCACGGATATGTACGAGTATATTGCAGAAGAAAAAAACATCGAGCTCAAGACAGACGTATCGGACAATCTGCTCGTCGAAGCGGATTCCGTGAGAATAAAGCAGGCCGTCGCCAATCTCATCGACAACGCCATAAAATACACGCCGTCCGGCGGCAGCGTCAGGATCGAGGCTTATCAGAACGAGAGAGAGCTTGCTATCGCCGTAAGCGATACCGGTATAGGGATCCGCCACTCGGAGCTTGAAAGTATCTGGGACAGGCTCTATCGTTCCGATCAGAGCCGTTCTCAATCCGGGCACGGCCTGGGACTGAGTTTGGTCAAAGCCGTTGTCGGCGCCCACGGCGGTTCCGTCAGTGTAACCAGCGAGGTTGGCCAGGGATCGAGGTTCGTTTTATCGTTTCCTCGAGGCGATCCTGGACAATCTCCAAAAAGCGAAAGAGCGAGTTAATCGCAAATCCTCGGACGAATTCATAACCCTTTTCTTTCACAACTGTAATCATCGGGTAAGCATTTTGTAAGAATGGCGGCGTAGACTGGGAATAAAGACCGGATCCAGGGAGGTTATGAAATGAGCGATCTTCCGTATCACAAATTTGCTGACTTTCTCAGCATATCTCTAGGACTGCGCCCCACTCACAGTCAGGTCCTTTTGTTTGTTGTTATTCTGGGCTCGCTCCTCATTCTCCTCTTTTCAGGTTACCTGGTTCAGAGCCTTGCGAGAAAGAGAAGAAAGAGAGAACACGTCGAGAAGGTGTTCGCTAACATGATGCACAGGGGAAATTTTTCCGACGATAACAGATCGGACGAAATCGGACGACAGGCCTGGAACGGCACAACCAGGATTCATACGAGCTGTGAACTCCCTCTGGGTCTCGATATTCAAATTGTGCAGTGGGAAGGGAAAAAACTGTCAGGTAAGATTTTTTATCAGAGACCCGATGTCATGGGAGTCAAAGCCGACGGAAATGGCGCCATTTTTGAACTGAACACGCCGGTTTTAGTATCCTTCAAGCACGATAACGGCATTTACTCATTTGGATCTCGTGTAGCCTTCGCTGATGGGCAGATCGTGGGGTTAGTTCACGCAGAAAAAATTGCCCATATGCAAAACCGCAAGTTTTACAGAATCAAGATTTCTCAACCAGTATCTATCAAAATCTCCAATTGCAATGAACCTGTATTTGAAACGATGCTTTTAGACTTGAGCGCCGGAGGAGCCAGCATAGCTAATCCCGAAGCCCTCCTGCAATGCGGGACAGAGCTTGTTCTGACCCTGCCTCTTTCACAGGAGGAGAGGGTCATCGTGCCTTGTGAGGTCGTCCGGCTTTCAGATAACGACCAAATTGCTCACCTCTTCTTCAAATTCGCAAGCAATCAGTCGAGAGAAAAGATCGTGCATTACATTTTTGCCCTCAGAAACTGAGCGACGACCTGGGCTGGGTATGCAACAACAGAGTCAGCGTGATAGAAGCCCTGCCGTACTCTCCCACAGCCGACGGCGCTCGGAACCGCGCAATTCGAGCACGTTGCTGGAGTCAAATCCGCAGAGGTCAGCCAGCGAGCTGATGATCGCCTCGTCTGTGGGAGGGCATCCTGGCGTGAAGGCAATCCTCGCCTGCGCATGGCCGGAGTTCACTGTACGACTTGCCTCACGGCAGCACTTGCCTAGATAGAAAACTTTACCGTCGGATTGAGACGGCTCGGCGTCCTTCTCCGCGTTTCCGCCTACGGGGCAACCCATCACAATGGTCAATCCCCGCAGCCGGTCTTCCAGCCCAGCCATGCGGATGTAAGAGAGAGCGCCGATCAGCTCACCGCTGCAGCCTGAGCAAGCCGCCTGGCCTTCCAGTATCCGGACCTCTCGGTACCGTTCCTGAAAGACCTCGAAGGCTCCTCGGAATTTGGGCCACCCATGCACAGCCTCTCCTTGCACATCCACGGCCTCCAGGTCCACTGCACGACCCAGGCGCTGCGCATAGTACTTCAGGTGCATGACCCTGTTCGGGTCGAAGCCCATGACGGCGGTTCCGACGGTGTCAGCGGCAATGGGATCCTTACTCGCCATGATCAGCCCGAGGGAGACGGAGTCTTCGGGGTAGTACCACGTGCCCCCCAGTCCCACGATCCCATCAGCCACCACATACCGGGGCGGACAGGCTGTGACCAGGTCGGCAATGCCTAGATCGAGTCCCAGCCGATGGGTGTTCCGCTTCTCCGCCCCGGGCATGACACCCTTCATGTTCTTGAGGCTCAACGTCGTGATTGTCCGCCTGTGGGTTTTAAACACCGGGACGCTGATTATCAGGTCGCTCTCGTAGGCGGTCCGGGCGATCCTGACCGGATTCATCACATAGCTCTCGCTCAAGGGCACATCGACCGGCCGCTCCGTATTGAGATTCCTCAGCTCCACCCCCAGCTCCGCGGCCACGCGCTGGGTCCCGGATACTCTAAAGCACTCCTCCGTGCTGTTCGATCCGGAGAAGTCGTAACCGGCACCAGCCCCTTCGCCGATCACCACTGAGCGGGCACCACAATCCATCGCGAACTTTGCTACGGCCCTGGTCACGCGGGCGTCGGTGACGGCACCCGAGCCCGAAGGATTGGGGCCGCCAATGTTGGGCTTGACGAGGACGCGGGTGTCCGCTTTGATTTGCTCCTCCAGGCCGCCCGCCATCTGGATGGCCCGTAATACCGCCTCTTCAACCTTTTTGTCATCGACTCTGACAAGAGAAACCGTCTCGTTCATGACTTTAGAGCCAGTATACAGCTGTAGGTCACAGCCTGTCAAAAAGCGAGTAGCGTTCGAGAGCGCTTTTAAAATGTCGGCATGTTTGATCACTCATGCTTGATCACTACAACAGGTCGCCGAACTCGCCTACGCCCAGAAATTCCCCAATATCAAACTATGAGCATCATTTCTCCTCCCGCTCTGCCTTGCCCCAATAATCTTCCGCGTTATCGGAGGGAACGAAATCCAAAACATCCCAGGCGTAGGGCGTGTCATAGATCTTCCATGTATTCCTGGACGCACCGTAAAGTATCTCATATCTTAGATTCGGCCGTTCGACACACGCCCGGAAAAAGCCGGCTGCATCTCGATGGCTAAACCAACTCACGCGCGATCGATAGTCAGAGCCAGGGCGATCGTTGCGGGGTACTGTGCCGAGACGAACACAGATGACCTCCATCTGACGCTGCTCAACCCGATCGATGTTGCCCAGCTCGGTGTAGTAGCGTCCCAGGGACTCGCCAAAGACTTTGGTTGCGCCGTATCGACTGTCCGGCCTGGGCGGCTCATCACCCTTGACCAAGTCTATAGCAGCTGGATCCAAACCATCGAACCGTCCGGATACAATGGACAGGTAGGGCTCGTCGGCTTCATAGCCGCCCATAGCGTGCATCGAGCTGGCAAAGATGACACGGCGCACTCCAGCGGCATGGGCCGCATCGTACATATGGGCCGCTGCAATCACGTTGGGATTCATGAGCACATCCCACCCGATTCCCACCGCATGCCGTGGATCGGCCGCCAGATGGATGACTACCTCCATGCTTTCGAAAACTGGCGCCAGCTCGGCAGCATCACACAGATCGACCTGGGTTGTATTAGCCCGATCTGAGGGGCGTATGTCCAGGCCGTATACGTCGTGGTCGCAGTCAAGATCAGGCGCTAAAATGCTCCCGATCGTGCCGGCCATACCGGTGATAAGAATTTTCATGGGTGCCTCCTAGAAAACTTTAGCATATCTGCATCAGGGCCGGAATCGCCGGACCTAATGGCTCAGCTATCGCCACGTGAGAATGCTCATCCGGCTGCAGCTTCTACGGGCAAAACATTCTGACCTCGATAATCCACAGGAAGAGAATACTTGTTTTCCCCAACCGAGATTAATGTTAATACTATCGATAAATACATCTGCACCCGAAATGGGATGAATCCGAATGAAAAATTCTGATCAGGGTCAAATCGGCTACCTCGAGCTTGTCTCGATCGGCATTGGGGGCATGGTTGGCGGAGGCATCTTTGCAGTGCTGGGGCTTTCCGTGCAGCTTTCCCATGGCGGTGCCCCAGTTGCGTTTGCAATCGCCGGAGCAGTCGCAATTCTAACCGCCTACTCCTACGCCCGGCTTTCGACCTATCTTCCCGGTCAGGGGGGTACAGTCACTTTTCTGGACAAAGCATTCGGATCCGGCCTATTCACCGGAGGGATCAATGTTCTTCTCTGGCTAAGTTACATCGTCATGCTTTCCCTGTACTCATATGCCTTTGGAAGCTATGGTGCGTCATTTTTTCCTGAGAACACACAGGCAGTTTGGAAACATATTTTTATCAGCGGAAGTGTTGTCGTTATAACGGGCCTTAATATGTTTTCGGCGGAAGTAATTGGAAGGGCTGAAAGCTATATTGTCGCTTTGAAGCTTGCTATCTTAGTTCTATTTATCATGCTTGGAATCAGAGGAATCAATATGGAGCGTATTACTCCGGGTAGCTGGTCGCCTCCTCTCGAACTTGTTGCAGGCGGCATGATAATATTTCTTGCCTACGAGGGATTCGAGCTCATTGCCAATGCCGCCGCCGATACGAAGAATCCCAAGAAAACTCTGCCCAGGGCTTTTTACAGCTCTGTAGTCATCGTTATACTTCTATATGTGCTTGTTGCGGCGGTGGCAACAGGAAACTTGCCGATCGAGAAGATTGTGGCGGCTAAGGATTATGCCCTGGCCGAAGCAGCCAAGCCGTTTCTGGGAAATTTCGGTTTCACTCTGATAGCCGTTGCCGCACTTTTATCCACAGCATCCGCGATTAATGCCACTTTCTACGGATCTACCAAATTGAGTTACACTATCGCCAAGGATGGCGAGCTTCCCTCCGGCCTGGAAAGAAAGGTCTGGAATGAGCCGATTGAAGGCCTTCTAATCACCTCCGGGACAACTCTATTGATTGCGAATCTATTCAATCTGTCGAGTATCTCGACGATGGGTAGTGCCGGATTCTTGATTATCTTTGCTGCAGTCAATGCCGCAAATATGCGTCTCTCAAAAGATACACAAAGTCACGCCTGGATATCTGCACTGGGCATGGCCGCGTGCCTTCTTGCGCTGGGAGCGCTATTCTGGCAAACTGCAGGGACAGATCCGATCCGCATCCTGGTTCTCGGCGCTATGCTCCTGCTGGCTTTTGCTATAGAATTCGTTTACAGGTACGTCAGAAAAAGAGAAATCAGGCTGTCCAGAAAATAGAGAGAGGTTGATACACCGCTAACGGCCGAACATGCGGGGAATGAATAGAACGACATCCGGCACATAGGTCACGAGCATCAGCACGCCGATCATCACTACAAGCATGGGCAGCACCTCCCTGATGACCTTCCCTAGCGGCGTGCCCGAGATCCCGGAGACGATGAACAGCAGCATGCCCATGGGAGGGGTCGAAAGGCCGATCATCATATTCAATACGACCACGACCCCGAAATGAACCAGATCGATGCCGAGCTGGTTGATCAGGGGGAGAACCATGGGTATGAATACGACAGTGATGGTGGAGGTATCGATGAACATGCCCAGGATGAGAAACAGGATATTGACGATCAGAAGCAGAGCATACTTGTTCTGAGTCATACCGAGCATCACATTGGCTATCATCTCGGGTATGTTTTCTCTGGCCACGATGAACGAAAAGGTGAAGGCCGCACCGACGATCAGCGAGAGAGTCCCCGTTGTCTTTACGGTCTCCAGGACGATCCTGAGGAGGGCCTTGAGACCCATGGCCCGGTACACCAGCACGGATATCAGGATAGCCCAGAAAGCAGCCAGGGCGCCGGCCTCCGTGGGCGTCACCACGCCGCTGTAGATCCCCCCCAGAAGAATCACCGGCGTCAGAAGTGCCGGGATAGCCTTCAATGTGTTCACCAGAAACTCCCGAAAGGTTTCTTTTGTCCCGTAGGGGTACTTTCTGACGGTGGCGACGACCGCCACGTACCCGATCAGGGCTAGGGCCAGCAGTACTCCCGGCACCATGCCCCCCAGAAAGAGGGCGCCGATCGAAGCTCCTGAAAGCATGGCGTAGAAAACCATGGGAATGGATGGAGGAAAGACCGGTCCGATGGTCGCCGAAGCAGCCGTGATGGCACAGCTGAACCCGTCGTCGTACCCGTACTTCCTCATCCCTTCGATTTCCATGATCCCCAGCCCCGAGGCATCGGCCACTGCCGATCCCGTCATTCCCGAGAAGATGAGGGAGGCCACCACATTGACG